>JAYWFR010000217.1:0-20961 GCA_043778695.1 Polaromonas sp.
GTGACGACGCCGCCACGCAAGCGGCCAACGCCCTCATGGCCCAGGCGCGCGCCTTAGCGGCGCAAGAAACGTTTTTTCACTGGTGGACGAGCTTTCCCACCGTGTTTGGCGCGGGGGCCAAGGGCGGCTTTGACGTCATCATTGGCAACCCGCCGTGGGACCGCATCAAGCTGCAAGAAGTTGAATGGTTTTCAGAGCGCAGCCTGGCGATTGCAGCGCAGAGCAGAGCCGCTGACCGCAAAAAAATGATCGCTGCGCTGCAAAGCGTGCAAATGACGCAGACAGGTACTAACACACCACCAGCAGTTGACCTGTGGGCGCAGTACCAATTGGCTTGCGAGCGGGCTGAAGCCAACGCCCGAGTCGTCGGTAATGGCAAACTGGGCAGCGGAGACTACCCGATGTTAGGTGGTGGCGACGTGAACTTGTACAGCCTGTTTGTGGAGCGTGCACAGGCACTGAGTGCGCCGAATGGTTTGGTCGCCTTGCTCACGCCTAGCGGCATTGCGGCGGATAAAGGTGCGGCGGAATTTTTCAGTTCTTTGAGCAGCACGGGGCGGCTGGGAGCGCTGTTTGACTTTGAGAACCGCAAAGTGTTTTTCCCCGATGTGCATGCCAGCTTCAAGTTCTGTGCCCTGCTGTTTGGTGGCTTGCAGCGTACTTTCAAGCAAACCCGTTGCGCTTTTTATTTGCATCAGTTGGCTGAGCTTGACGCACCAAGTAGAACGCTTGTGTTGACCGCTGAAGACTTCGCACGCGTGAACCCTAATACCGGTGCCGCACCCATTTTTCGCAGCCAACGCGATGCTGACATCACTTTGAAGCTGTATGCCGCTCACCCCATACTGATCAAGCACGGCGTTGAAAGTACATCTACAGGCAAGCAGCCTGACGTGAAAGTGTGGCCCGTCAAATACGTGACGATGTTTCACATGACGAATGATTCCAACTTGTTTTTGAAACCGGATGAATTGAAAAAACAAGGTTTTGAGCCAGCGGCGTTAAATCGTTGGGTGAACGGTGGAGCAAGTTTCGCGACACCTCTTTACTCAGGTCGAATGATTCATATCTTTGACCATCGCCACGCGAGTGTGATCCTAAATGAAGAAAATTTGCAGAATGCTGCGCTAAGCGACGATATTCCGGCCATTGAAAAGGCTGATGTGAATCGTTACCCGACCCCGCAATATTGGGTCAAAAGTGAGGACGTTCCTCAATCTCGTCGCCGTAGCTGGGCGCTCGCTTTTCGTGATGTCGCACGAGCGACTGACAGTAGAACAATGATTGCTGCAATTATTCCAACGACAGCCGCCGGGAACAAGCTTCCCATGCTGCTGCCGGACGCGCTCAGTGATGGTCAATACCCTGAAGTGGCTGCGTTGCTGCTGGCAAACCTTTGCAGTTTTAGCTTCGATTTTGTGGCGCGACAAAAAGTGCAAAGTACGAGTCTGAATTTGTTCATTTTTGAACAACTCCCCGTCATCACCCCCGCCCGCTTCAACGACATACTCCCGGCAGCCTTCGCCAAAGCGATGCGCGCCGCCAAGCTAATGAATGGCCACCATGCGCATCCCACGGTGGCTGACTTTGTGATTCCGCAGGTTCTGGCACTAACCTACACCGCGCACGACATGGCCGCGTTTGCACGTGACCTGGGCTACGTTGATGCGGCAGGCCTCGTGTTGCCGCCGTTTGTATGGAACGATGAGGAGCGCCGTACCCGCTTGGCTGCGCTAGACGCGCTGTTCTTCTGGCTTTACGGGTTGGGGCTTGAGGATGCCGCGTACATCATGGGCACCTTCCCCATCGTGCGTGACCAGGACACCAAAGCCTTTGGGCACTACCGCACCAAGGACGATGTGTTGGCCGCCTTAAGGCTTTTAACGACTTGAAGGCGCTTCAAAAATAGGAGCTGCTAGCGCACATACATATTGGGCTAGCGGCCTATTTACTGAAAAAATAACACCGGCGCGCAAACCTGCTGGCTGCGCTGTCATTGCAAAACTACTTGAGCGCCGCCAGCAGCTTGCCATGCACACCGCCAAAGCCGCCGTTGCTCATGCACAGCACATGGTCGCCAGGCCTAGCGGCAACTTTGACTTGGGCGACGAGCTGGTCAATGCTGTTGGCGACATGGGCTCGGTCGACCATCGGGGCCAACGCCTCCCGCGCATCCCAGCTAAGGCCGCCTGCGTGGCAAAAAGCAATGTCCGCGGCCTCTAAACTCCAAGGCAGTTGGGCCGTCATGGCACCGAGTTTCATGGTGTTGCTGCGTGGCTCGAACACGGCCAGTATCCGGTCAGCCGCCCGACCCGCTGCGTTCAACTGCCGGCGCAGGCCATCGACAGTGGTGTGGATAGCTGTGGGGTGATGCGCAAAGTCGTCATAAATGGTGATGCTGCCACCGCCTTTTTGCACCACGCCAACCACCTCCATCCGGCGCTTGACGTTTTGAAAGCTGGCCAGCGCGTCTGCTGCGGCCTGCGGGGCAACGCCGACATGCTCGGCGGCGGCTATCGCGGCCAGGGCGTTGAGCTGGTTGTGCACGCCGCTGACATTCCACTGGACGCGGGCCACCGGCTGCCCGGCTTTGAGCACTGCAAAGTCGCCCGGCTCGCCCTGCGCCGTAAAACCGCCCTTGTTCGCCCACGCTTTGCCAAAAAGCACCTGCTCAGACCAGCAGCCTTGGGCCACGACGCGTTCCAGGCTTTCTTCAGTGGCGTTGACCACGACCCTTCCCGTGGACGGCACGGTGCGCACCAAATGGTGAAATTGCCGTTCAATCGCGGCCAGGTCGTCAAAAATATCCGCGTGATCGAATTCCAGGTTGTTCAAAATTGCGGTGCGCGGGCGGTAATGCACAAACTTGCTGCGCTTGTCGAAAAAAGCGGTGTCGTATTCATCGGCTTCAATCACAAAGGTATTGCCCGCGCCCAGCCTGGCCGACACGCCGAAGTTAAGCGGCACGCCGCCGACCAAAAAGCCCGGTTGCAGCCCTGCGCATTCCAAAATCCAGGTCAGCATAGCGGTGGTGGTGGTTTTGCCGTGGGTGCCCGCCACAGCCAGCACATGGCGCGGGCCGGTGGCGTGATGTGTTGGGTGGTGAAGCACATGGCCGCTCAGCCATTGCGGGCCGCTGGTGTAGGGCAGGCCAGCGTCTAATATTGCTTCCATCAGTGGATATCTTGGCGTGCCGTCCGCCAAGCGCGCCCGAGACACCACATTACCCACCACAAACACATCCGGGGCTACAGCCAACTGATCCGCGCCGTATCCCTCAATCAGCTCAATACCCAGCGCGCGCAGCTGGTCGCTCATGGGCGGGTACACACCCATGTCGCAGCCAGTCACTTTGTGACCCGCCTCCACCGCCAGCGCCGCCAAGCCGCCCATGAAGGTGCCGCAAATTCCAAGTATGTGTATGTGCATCAAGACATTTTAGAAGGCCCAGGGCAAACAATACAGCCCCGCGCATGAACACGCGCCGCCCAGGTACTAAACTTGGTGCTTTGGCCGCTTTACCCAAGTCCGCGCACCCAACTGCCAACACCCGCAGCCCGCTCACCCTTTAAGGATTTTCATGTCAGCCACCGCAACATCCCACCTGTCGGCCACCGCCATCGGCCACTTCATCAACGGAAAAGCAGCCGGTGGTGCACCTGGCCGCAGCCAAAGCGTGTTTAACCCCGCCACCGGTGCGGTGACGGGCAACGTGGCGCTGGCCAGCGCGGCTGAAGTGGATGCGGCTGTTGCCAGCGCGCAGGCGGCTTTTGCGGCATGGGCTGACACGCCGCCGATTCGCCGGGCGCGGGTGTTGTTCAAGTTTTTAGAGCTGGTCAACATTAACAAAGAAAAGCTTGCCCACATGATCACGGCTGAGCATGGCAAAGTGTTTACTGATGCTATGGGAGAGGTCTCGCGGGGCATTGACATCATTGAGTTTGCTTGCGGTATTCCGCAACTCTTGAAGGGCGACTTCACCGACCAGGTCAGCACCGGCATTGACAATTGGACATTGAGGCAACCCCTGGGTGTGGTGGCCGGCATCACGCCGTTTAACTTTCCGGTGATGGTGCCAATGTGGATGTTTCCGGTAGCCATTGCCGCGGGCAACACCTTTATTTTGAAGCCCAGCCCGATTGACCCAAGTGCGAGTTTGTTCATGGCTGAATTGCTCACACAAGCGGGCTTGCCTGATGGCGTGTTTAACGTGGTGCAAGGCGACAAAGAGGCAGTCGATGCGCTGCTGGCCAACCCCGACGTCAAGGCGATTTCGTTCGTTGGCTCGACGCCAATTGCCAACTACATTTATGAGACTGGCGCGCATCACGGCAAGCGTGTGCAGGCTTTAGGCGGCGCTAAAAACCACATGGTGGTGATGCCTGATGCCGATCTGGAACAAGCAGTCGATGCGCTGATTGGCGCAGGCTACGGCTCCGCTGGCGAGCGTTGTATGGCGATATCTGTCGCGGTGCTGGTCGGTGATGTGGCCGACAAACTGATCCCGATGCTGGCTGCGCGTGCCAAAACACTGGTGATTAAAAACGGCACAAATCTCGATGCTGAAATGGGCCCCATCGTCACCAGCATTGCACACAAGCGCATCACGGGCTACATCAATGTGGGTGTTGAAGAGGGTGCAAAACTACTTGTCGATGGCCGCACATTTACTGGCAAAGACGCGGGTCAAGACTGCGAAAACGGCTTTTGGATGGGCGGCACGTTGTTTGACCATGTCACGCCCGACATGCGTATTTACAAAGAAGAAATTTTTGGCCCGGTCCTGGGCTGCGTGCGCGTCAAAGACTTTGCTGCTGCGGTTGATTTGATCAACGCCCACGAGTTTGGCAATGGCGTGAGCTGCTATACCCGCGATGGCCATGTGGCGCGCGAATTTTCAAGGCGCATACAAGTCGGCATGGTTGGCATCAATGTGCCGATTCCGGTGCCCATGGCCTGGCATGGCTTTGGCGGCTGGAAGAAAAGTTTGTTTGGCGACATGCACGCCTACGGCGAAGAAGGCGTGCGTTTTTACACCAAGCAGAAATCCATCATGCAGCGCTGGCCTGAAAGCATTGGTAAAGGTGCGGAGTTTGTGATGCCCACAGCGAAATAAAAATACCGCCAGCGTAGGTTCTGCTGATGCGCGCTGCAATTTTTTGAGGCTTGTTTCAAAATCAAAGAACGATCATCGACAACTAATCCGAAGCCGAAGCCGCAGCCGCAGCCGAAGCCTAGGTCGAGGTCGAGGTCGAAGAAGGTGATGGATAGCGTTGGCTTTTTTTGCGTTACCTAGTCGTTTTTTACGTGAGTTCAAATTGTCATGCGCACAAATAGCCAACGGCCTTTCCTTAATCAGCTTGTCGTCGCTCCTGTGCTTTGCGCCCTCCTGGTGCTGATGCCGAGCGCTTGGGCATTGACGCTGCCCGCAGGCGTGTCCCAAGGCCCCAGCATTGAAAGCTTTACTGAATACCGCCTGGCCAATGGCCTGAAGGTGCTGCTGTACCCCGACCCTTCCAAGCCCACCGTCACCGTCAACGTGACTTACCTGGTTGGTTCACGTCATGAAAATTATGGCGAGACGGGTATGGCTCACCTGCTGGAACACTTGCTGTTCAAGGGCTCAACCAACTTTCCGGCCATCACCACTGAATTCGCTGCGCGCGGTATGCGTGTCAATGGCACCACGTCGGTTGACCGGACCAACTACTTTGAAACCTTCTCTGCCAGCCCTGACAACCTGCAGTGGGCGCTGCGCATAGAGGCGGACCGCATGGTCAACTCTTTTGTTGCCAAAAAAGACTTGGACACTGAAATGAGCGTGGTGCGCAACGAGTATGAGCGCGGCGAAAACACACCCTTTAACGCGTTGTTTAAACGCATACAAAGCTTGGCTTTTGACTGGCACAACTATGGCAACTCCACCATAGGCAACCGCAGCGATATTGAGAACGTCAAAATTGAAAATTTACAGGCGTTTTACCGCACCTATTACCAGCCGGACAACGCGGTGTTGCTGGTGTCTGGCGCGTTTGATGCGGAGCAAACTCTTGAATGGATCAACACGTCTTTTGGCGCGATTGCCAAGCCCGCCCGCACACTGCCTGTGCAGTGGACGCTGGAGCCTACGCAAGACGGCGAACGCAGCGTTTACGTTCGCCGCAAGGGGGATTTGCAATACGTGCTGGTAGCCTACAGGGTTCCCGCACTCATGCACCCCGACAACATCGCCGCGCAGGCCGTGGGCAGCATTCTGGCCAGCATGCCGGGCGGGCGGCTCTACAAACAGCTGGTGGACACCAATCAGGCAACAGGCGTGTTTTCATTTCCGTTTGGCAGCTACGCACCAGGCATGGTCGTGTTGGGTGCCATCGTCAAAAAAGGCGATGCCGTACAGCCAGTTGCCGCCGCACTGGTCAGCGCCGCCGAGGAGTTTGGTCAAACTCCGCCAACCGAGCAAGAGCTGGAACGGGTGCGCCGCAGTTCTGCCAACGCATTTGAAAAATTTTTGACCGACCCGGAACGCATCGGTGTGGGCATGTCTGAATACATTGCTCTGGGCGACTGGCGCTTGTTTTTTTATGACCGTGACCGCGTGGCTAGAGTGACCACAGCGCAGGTCAGCAGCGCTGCTCAAACTTACTTCAGGCGGGACAACCGCATCTTGGGTTTCTTCGTACCGGAAGACGCGCCGCAGCGTGCTGACATACCTACAGCACCCAACGTGCAGGCCTTGCTGAAAAACTTCAGCCCCAAACAAGAGACCAGCTCTGAAGCGGTTGGCGAGGTGTTTGACCCCAGCCCCACCAACATTGACAAACGCACCATGCAGCGCCAAATCGGCGGTTTGGCGGTTGCGTTACTGCCCAAAAAGACGCGTGGTGAAACGGTCAATGTATCTCTTCGACTGCGCTCAGGCGATGAGAAAAGTTTGTTTGGCAAGCAAGCTGTCTCAGCCATGGCCGCAGGGATGATCATGGCGGGGACGCCGAAATACAACAAAGTGCAGTTGGCGGACGAAATGTCCAAACTCAAAATCACAGGCGGCGCGACCAACTTTGAAACCACACGGTCCAACCTGGGCGCGGCAATTGCATTGGCGGGCTACGTGGTGCGCAACTTGACGTTTCCTGAAAAAGAATTTGAAACGCTGCGCAAGCAAACCATCGCTTCACTTGAGGCCAGCCGCAATGAGCCAGGCGCGCAAGCCAACAGAGCCTTGGCACTGCAGTTCAACCCATACCCGCGTGGCGATTTCAGAGCAGCTCAAACGCTGGACGAAGCGATTGCCAGCTACAACGCCGTCACACTGACCCAAGTCAAAGATTTTTACCAGCAGTTTTACGGTGCCAGTCGGGGCGAGTTGGCTGTTGTCGGCGACTTCAATGCCGACGACGTGACGCAGCACATTGCCGCAGCCTTTACCGGTTGGGAAACCAGCACGCCCTATGTGCGCATGACCCCGGTATATGCGGACGTTAAGCCCAAGCGCCGCCAAATAAACACCCCCGACAAAGAAAGCGGCACCTACCTGGCCCGCTTGAACGTGCCGATCAATGATGCTCATCCGGACTACCCGGCCTTACTGCTGGCCAATTACATTTTTGGAGGTGGCGCAGGCCTTGATTCACGTCTGGCGCAGCGGGTGCGGCAAAAAGAGGGGTTGAGCTATGGCGTGAATTCGCAGCTCAGCATCAATTCGCTTGACCGCGCGGGGCGCTTTACTGTCAGCGCCAGCGCCGCGCCGCAAAACATGGCCCGGGTTGAGGCCGCGATTGACGAAGAAATCAATCGCGCTGGCAAAGACGGTTTTACACCTGACGAGGTTGCACGCGCCCAGTCAGGCCTGCGCCAGCAACGCTTGCAGGGCCGTACCCGGGACGCAAGTTTGGCAGGCGCTTTGGCCCAAAACTTGTACTTGCAACGCAGTTTTAAACGCTCCCAAGAGCTTGACGATGCCTTGGCCAAGCTCAGCGCAAGCGACGTGACCACCGCGTTTGCCAAATACATTCAAACGGCGGGTTTAAGTGTGGTCACGGCGCTGGACGAGATAAAAGCACTAGCCGGGATGCGTCCAGCAGCAGTTTTTGCCAAATAATGCACACTCCTGATTTAATAGCTGCTTGCGCCCATAATGATTGGGCTAGAGGCCTAAAACACACTCAAAAACACCTAAGATCGGGACTTATTGGGCTTTATGGGCGTTTTGATGTTGAGTCGCGGTAGCTTTAACGTGAATTTTCCAGCGTGAGCTCGGTGCTTTTTAGGCCACTGCCGTTGCCGATCGACAGGGTGCGGCCTGGCGTGGGGCTGCTGGTGGTAGCGCTTCATGTGGGGCTGCTGTGGCTGGCCAACTTGTACTGGCCGCTGCGTAGTGTGTTGCTGGGGGCGGTGGAGCAGACGGTGCAAAGCGTCACGGTACAGATTTTTAAAAAACCCACCGAGCGCAGCAAAGCTGGCGACAGAACTGCCGCCAACGCCAATCAAGCCATCACCAACGCTGGCCGCCAACGCTTGGGCCGTGCTGAGACCATGCTGGCGCTGCCGCCCGCCCAAACGACAAGCACCACACCATTGGCCGGTACGGCAACAAGCGTGCAAACCGCACCCCCACGCGCCGTAGCGGCGGCCCAGTCGGCGCCTGCGGCTTTAGCGACGGCTTCCGCTGCCAGTACGGCTCAAACGCGGCCCGCACCAGTGGCCGACGTCCCCCCTCTTAGCGTTGCAAAGCCGGTGCCGCCAGCAGTAGTAAAAAACGTTGATGAGGCGCCGCCTGAGTTGGCACTTACCAGGCAACCCGCGGCAGCGACAGTGCCGCCATCACTGGCCGCTGCGCCATTGCCGGTCGCACCGGCTGCGACCGTAGCGCCTCCTTTGTCAGCAGCCACCAGCGCGCCCCCTGCCCTGCCCACACCAGCGGGTCCGGTTCCGCCATCGCCAGCTGTCACCGCGCCGGCTGTCAACGCGTCGGCTTCAACTGCGCCGGTTGCAGCGGCTCGGGCGATCAGCCCCAACAGTGCTGCCTCCGTCGTGCCTGCCGTCAGCTCCAACGCGCCGAGCCAATCCAGCAGTTCCAGCAGTTCCAGCAGTTCTAGCGCTGGCCCAGCAGCTGGCGCGGCGCAGGTGTCAAGCACCGGCTCAGTCGCTACAGGGCCGCCACAAGGGGCTACAGCAGAGCCCGCCACGCCGTCCGCAAACGCAGGTGTGCCGTTGAATCTGAACCTGCCGCCCCGCTACATTTACCGACCACCGGTCTCGCTTCCCAGGCGCAGCTTGTCGGAAATGGCTAATGAGCAATTACGCCGCAAACCGCGTGACGCGTTTGCTGACAGCATACAAAGCGCTGGCACTATCGACTGCCTCAAAGACACGCCCGACGGCGCGGCTCAGGGTTTGCTTGCGATTGGTCCGTTACTTAAACGAGCGATTGACGAAAAATGCAGAAAATAAGAGTTAAACCAAGGAACGACATGTTGTTATTGAACTTGCGAGCCAAAGTCCTTCACGGCCGCAGTGCGGCTTTGTGGAGCACAGCGCTCATCAGCGCGGCGCTGCTCTTTAGCCCTGGTGGCGCTATAGCGCAAAGCCAGCTTAGCGACCGGCTGGAGCCACCCAGCCAACGCGCGGCGGGCCCCGTGCAGGATGGCACGGGCAATCGGGTGCAAGCCGTGCCCATCAAGGCCGCGGTAGCAACACAACAACCGCTAGAAACAGACAACCCGTACGGCTTGGTCGCGCTGTGGCAGCAAGGTGACTGGGTGGCCAAGGGCTGCCTGTTGTTACTGGCGCTGATGTCGCTTAGCAGCTGGTATGCGCTGCTGGCCAAGGTGCTGGCGCTGCGCCGCTTAAAGCTACAAACAAAAAATGCCGAAGGGGTGTTCAACGACGTGCGCTTGTTTGCCAGCCACATGGCTGGCCTGACGTTGGACAACCCGCACCGCTACGTAGCAGATGCCGGCAGTGTGGCGGTGCACCAGTACGCCGCGCTCAAGCCGCGCGTAGACTACGACACCTGGCTGATTCGCGCCATCGAGCAAGCCCTGAGCACGCTGCAAACGCGCATGCAAGGCGGCATGGCATTGCTGGCAACTGTTGGGTCGACAGCGCCTTTCGTGGGCTTGTTTGGCACGGTCTGGGCCATCTACACCGCCTTGGTCAAAATTGGTGCATCCGGTCAAGCATCGATCGACCGAGTGGCTGGCCCGGTGGGTGAAGCCCTCATCATGACCGCCATTGGGCTGGCGGTGGCGGTGCCTGCAGTGTTTGGCTATAACTGGTTGCTGCGGCAAAACAAACTCGCGTTTGACGGCGTGCGCAGCTTTGGCGCGCAGTTGCATAGTCTGTTGTTGGCAACAACAGATTTGACACCGCCGCCCGCTACCGATTCAGCTGCAGAGGTGCCCGGTGATGCAGAATCCGAATTCACCTCGGAAGCAGATAACTTGAACTCGCATCTGAGCTCGCCTGACGTATCACCTGACATCAAGTTGTAGCCCACATGTCCATTTATTCAAATCACGACAGTGATCCAGAAAATGACAATGACAATGACAATGGCAATGGCAGCGGCTGGATGGCCAGCATCAACACCACGCCGCTGGTTGACGTGATGCTGGTTCTCTTGATTATTTTTCTCATCACCATTCCGGTCGTGAGCGCCAGTGTGAATGTCAACTTACCGGTAGAGTCGGCCCAGTGGCGAGACACCAGCGGCGACTATGTGGTTGTCAGCGTAGACCGGGTCGGCAACCTGTATTTGAACGATGCATTTGCACCCGATATTCAAGCCCTTTCCACCATGATGGAAAGTATCGCCAGCCGCAACCCGCAGCCTGAGCTGCAAATTCGTGCAGACGCTGACACCCAGTACGCCTTTGTGGGCCAGGTCATCGAGACAGCGCAAGGCTACGGCTTTTCAAAGGTAAGTTTGATCACCGAGCCGACAAAAAAATGAAGCTTTATTCACAGCACTTATCACCTCATGTCGCCGCCCCCCCGCCAGAAGCAACGCCGCTGGTGGAGATGAACACCACACCCCTGATTGACGTGCTGCTGGTGCTCATCGTCATGCTAATCATCACGATTCCCGTGCCGCTGCACTCGGTAGATTTAGACATGCCCTCCAAGCAGGCAACCAGCAGCGTGCCCGAAGTGGTGGTACTAGAAATAGATGCGAAAGGTTTTGTGGTGTGGGAAGGCGACAAGCTAGCGAGCATGGCCGAAGTTAACGCACGCATCAGCGCGGCTGCAGCACAAGCAGTTCAACCAGAAATTCATGTGCAACCCGCACCCGATGTGCCGTATGCATTTGTGGCGGGCGTGCTGGTAATGGCAAAGAAGGCCGGGTTACAGAAAGTGGGAGTTACGCGGTAAGCACTTCGGTGAATCGCGCCTGGGAATGCGAGTTTTCTGTTGCCAAACGGCCGAGTCTTAAAGCTGTGCTGACCAAATTTGACGGCTATGGTCGAGTAGCGAAGATTGGACTAAATCTGATTGGCGTGGGTTGAACATTAGCGCCACTCGGTTTGGAACTGAGACAACCGTAGTCTTTCAGACTTCGTGCTGTAACGTTCAAAGGGAAATTAAACCAGCCGGAATATCTTTGGCAATTTGGTCAAGCACAGCACCATATTTAGCTCCTAGGCCAACTCTCATCCTCAGGGGATAGCTGTCTTCAGCCCTGATCCATAAATCAAACGTGCCCGCAGCAGTTTGCCCTGACAGGCGAACCGCATTAACTGTTTTACCAGCCACCTTCATCGGCTCCGATTTTGGAGAAAGGCTAATCTGACGGATGCTCCGCCCATCACTCACAGCTAAGAAACTGGGCTTGTTAGGTGCTGGCTTGCCCAAAAAAGCATAGGGGGCCATCACAAGATCGCTCGCCGCAACCGTGAAGGGTTCTGTGCCAGTGGGGCGGTTGCCCTTAAAAAACTCATAGCGTTTTGCCGCGAGGTTAGTCACAGATACCAATTCATCGGTGCTCCCGCGCTTGTCTGAGTACCGCATGGTCAGTGCAACTCCGTTAACAAATCGGCCAGTTGATTGCCTGGTGACGTTCAGATTTGAGCTGACCGCGGTCAACAAGCGGGCACCTTCAACTTGCGAACGTAATGTGTACGAATTTTTGTCCACGGTACCGGTGTCCTGGCCACTTCCAACACCAACAGAGCCCAACAAACTCGCCGCGCCAACGATTAGCTTGGCTGTCGCATCGGGCGTAGGGGCTCCGTCAACTACAGAAATTTCATAGGTCCACTGCGTTGAGATGGTCGCGGCATTGGCAGAGGTCATAACGCTTATAAGCACGATCGCCGCTGACGCTAAGGCACTGACGACCGAAAAAATGCAGGGCGTTTTACTTTTAAGCACGACGTAGCACCCTTTGCTGATCCGAAGACTCAATTGCGTTGATTGAGGCTTCATTGCCGCTGCTGTCGCGGATCAACGTTCTGATAAACCCTCTGAATTGCCACAAAAGTGCAAGAAAAAGACCCAACACAGCAAAAGCAACAGTGAACTTCAAGGGGGACTTATCAGGCGTAACAGGAAGCGTGGCCAAAGTAATGAACCGACTGGGCGAAAACGCCTCAGTGATCATGCTTGAATATTTATTTTGATATCCCAGCAAGGCGACCGTCTCATAGCCTTTTTTTGCATTGGGCATCCGTGCTTGAATGTCTTTGATCAAAGCTTCGGCGAGGGCCTTACCACCATTGGTTTTGAGTGCAATCTTTCCGTGCTCCACAAGCATGGCCTCCTCCATGGGGAGCCCTTCAACCTGCCTTTGGGTTCTTGCGAGCTTTTCATTGATGTCAAAACGCTCCCTTTCAGCAGCGATCATCTGCATGGGCAAGGGCATATAGCGTTCACCATTTTTCTCGATACTTAAAATTTGTCGGTCTGAAGCTCCGTTCGATGCGGGGTAACTTATGGAAAGGCGCTTGAGCTCGTTAAAGCGATTGTCCAAAAGAGCCAGGTTGTAAGCTTCGGTATCGCGTTCTAGCAGCGCATTGTTCAAAAGCAATTTTTTCGCCCCTAGCGTATCCGCGATGTAGTTGTCTATCTGAAGTTTTAAAGACGCATCGAAGACATAACTTACCAAGAATTCGACCTTACTACGCGCCGCTTCAGGATCACTAGACGCAACGCCGATTTGGTACGCGATCAGGTCTGATGCCCGGCTCGATTGGGTTGCACCAACCAATTCTTTGGCGTCATTTTTATTGAGCCGAAAAACCGGGCTAATCCAGTTTTCTGCTTTGACAATAAGGCTTCGAATTTCAGCACCGCCCACTGCAAGAGTTTTGTCGTCTCGCACATAGCGGTCGAAAACATGTATGGTGTTGACTTGCTCTTGCAGGATTCTGAAATCAGAAATACTGCCGCCAAATGAAACAATGGCACGCGACCTATAAGATACGAACATCCCATAGGACAAGGCCGCGCCAATAACGGTGAAGGCTGTGACCGTTATCAATACGAAGCGGGATAAAACCAAAGCTTTAAGTTCTGCAACATTCATAAATTCTTTCGATACAACTACACAGAGCTGGATTTTACTTACACTTACGTCTGATTGTGTAACACTTGGGCCTATATTCGAGCTACAGTGATGTAACAGTTAGCTTTGCTTGCACTTTTTCACAATTCAATTTGAGCGTTGTCGCAAATCTCACCCTGCTGACTTGCAGGCACGGAACTCAGACTCGTACCAATGCTGATAAATTTAAACGTGCCGCCATCATTGCTGCGGCTTGCGATGTTTCATGTTGGCACTTGAGATTGTGCAGGCCGGCAAAAAACCCGCTATACCTGAAGACATGCGGGTTGCGCATTGCCAGCGATGCTGAAAAATTTGGATAAATGTCTCGGGCTGAAATCGAGCCTGAGTATACGTGCGCCGGGTCAAAGTCGCTGGCGGCGTGTCGTTCGCGGATGCAGAAAAAGTGTTGTTACCAGTAGCACTGGTGCCCGGGGCCGGAATCGAACCGGCACGCCTCGCGGCGCGGGATTTTGAGTCCCGTGCGTCTACCAATTCCACCACCCGGGCAACGCGTTTCCAGCCATTGATTATGGCATATTAGTGTCCATGAATTACCCCACTCTTGAAGACGCGATTGGCAAAACACCGATGGTGCGTTTGCAGCGAATAAGCGCTACAAACAACGCAGAGCGCGGCAATGTGATTTTGGGCAAACTTGAGGGCAACAACCCTGCCGGGTCCGTTAAAGACCGCCCCGCTATGGCGATGATCAAGCGCGCTGAAGAGCGCGGTGACATCCAGCCCGGCGACACGTTGATTGAAGCGACGTCGGGCAATACTGGCATTGCATTAGCGATGGCAGCCGCCGTCAAAGGTTACCGGATGATTTTGATCATGCCGGAAGACCTGTCTATTGAACGCGCCCAGACCATGAAGGCGTTTGGCGCCGAGCTGCTGTTGACACCTAAAACTGGCGGCATGGAGCACGCCAGAGACTTGGCTGAACGGATGCAAAGCGAAGGCAAAGGCCGTGTGCTGGACCAATTTGCAAACATGGACAACCCGCGCGCCCACTACGAGACCACAGGCCCCGAGATCTGGACAGATACGTCGGGCGGCGTCACGCATTTTGTCAGTGCCATGGGCACCACTGGCACGATTACCGGGGTCTCGCGTTACCTGAAAGAAAAAAACCCCGCCATCCAGATCATCGGTGCGCAACCGTCTGAAGGCTCACGTATCCCCGGCATTCGCAAATGGCCAGCCGCGTATCTGCCCAAAATATACGATGGCAGGCACGTTGACCAATTGGTCGAAGTCAGCCAGCCAGACGCTGAAGACATGTGCCGCCGCCTGGCACGCGAGGAAGGTATTTTTGCGGGCGTCTCCGCCGCTGGGGCTTGCTGGGTGGCGCAAGAAATTGCTAAAACCACACGCGACGCGGTGATCGTTTTCATTGTTTGTGACCGCGGTGACAGGTATTTGTCTACCGGTGTGTTTCCGGCTTAACAACCGTTTGACAACCCAATTCATCTATCAAATAAGCCGCTAGCCCAATCATTTGAAGGGCGAGCAGCTATTGATTAACTAGCATTCAAAGCATGACAAGCACGTTTAAATTCTGCCCCCAATGTGCCACGCCGCTGGCGATGGTGATGCAACTCGAAGACGGTGGAGAAAAAGCCCGCATGCGCTGCCCTAGCTGTGACTACACCCACTGGAACAACCCGACCCCCGTTCTGGCGGCAGTCATTGAATACAACGGCCAGATTCTGCTGGCCCGTAACGCTGCCTGGTCAGGCCGCATGTTCGCGCTGATCACCGGCTTTATGGAAGCGGGCGAAACGCCGCGCGGCGGTATTGCGCGCGAGATCAAGGAAGAAACCAACCTGGACACCAGCTCGCTCGATTTGATTGGTGTGTACGACTTTCAACGCATGAACCAGATCATCGTTGCCTACCACGCAGTGTGTACGGGGGATGTGACTCTGTCGCCCGAGCTGGTGGAGTACAAGCTGTACAACTATGACGCCATCAAATGCTGGCCCGCTGGCACAGGCTACGCGCTGGCCGACTGGCTGAAGTCACGTGGGTATTCACCTGAATTCGTTGAATGGAAAAAACCTTAAAATCAGCGCAACCTTAGGACCACCATGCAGATTGACAAAGAACTCGACACCCGCGGCCTGAATTGCCCGCTTCCTATTTTGAAAGCCAAAAAAGCATTGGCAGACATGCAAAGCGGTCAACTTCTCAAGGTGGTGTCGACCGACGCTGGCTCTACCCGCGACTTTATGGCATTTGCACGGCAAACCGGCAACGACTTAATTGGGCAAGAAACAGTCGGCAGCGACTTCATTCACGTGCTGAAACGTCGCTGAAACCTGTTGCTGCGTCAATCCAGCTTGAGATTTTTAAGGTAGCTTTTAAACCGAACACCGACTTCCGGGTGCTGCAACGCCAACTCGACGGTAGCCTCCAGAAAACCTTCTTTGCTACCGCAATCGTAGCGCTTGCCGGAGTATTCAAACGAGTAAACGCTTTCATCCGTCATCAAGCTGGCAATGCCGTCGGTCAGTTGCAGTTCGCCGCCCACGCCCGGTTTTTGGCTGCGGATGTGCTTAAAAACCGCAGGTGTGAGGATATAGCGGCCAGCAACTGCCATACGCGACGGTGCCACGTCAGGCGCTGGCTTTTCCACCATGGCGCTGACTTTGGTCAATCTGTCGCCATATTTTTCACCCGCCACGATGCCGTAGCGCCGGGTTTGGTCTAAAGGCACCTCCTGCACCGCCAGCACCGACTGCTGCAAGGCTTTAAACTGCTCCGACATTTGCGCCAGCACCGACGCGCCGCCGGGCGGTCCGGTCATCAAATCATCAGCCAACAGCACTGCAAAAGGCTCGTTGCCCACCATATGCTCAGCGCAAAGTACAGCGTGACCTAAGCCCAATGAGCGGGGCTGACGAACGAACGAAAAGCTCATGTCTGCAGGTTGCATCGAGCGCACCAAATCAAGTAACTCAAGCTTTCCGGCCACCTCCAGCTCGTTTTCCAACTCGTAAGCGGTGTCGAAATGGTCTTCAATGGCACGCTTATTGCGGCCAGTGACAAATATCATGTGGCGGATACCGGCCGAGTAGGCCTCTTCAACCGCATATTGGATCAACGGCTTGTCAACAACTGGCAGCATTTCTTTAGGTTGGGCTTTGGTTGCCGGCAAAAACCGAGTGCCCAAGCCGGCCACTGGAAAAACGGCTTTGTTTAAAAATGTGAATTTTTCCATAGATTTTTAAGCTTAAAAAACATAAAGTGTGGCCCAACTGGCACTTAAGCCGTGTCAGACGAACACTTTAGTTACAGCAATTGAATCGCCCTTCTTTCATCATTAGTGCAGATTTGCCGACAAGACCATAAAGGGCATGAAACGTGGACATCTTACTTCTAGACGCTCTGGTACCAGAGGCTACCGCATGGCTAGAAACCAGGCACAGCGTTGAATATCGACCCGAATTGGCTGAAGATCCAGTGGCGCTGCGCAAGGCGGCCTACAAAACCAAAGCAGTGGTGTTTCCCCGGCATTCTGTGGTTACCCGCGGCTTTCTTGATTTTTTGCCTAAGCTCAAAGCCGTCGCACGATTACATGTGGGCACTGACAATACTGACCTCCAAGCTTGTCAAGAGCGTGACATTAAAGTTATCCATGCCAGTGGTGCCAATGTTCGGTCGAATGCCGAGTATTTGTTGTCGACTCTGCTGCTCTTGTACCGGCGCGGTATTGTTTCGGCGCTGATGGGGCGCAAGCACGCTACGCAGATAATGGGCCGAGAGCTTCACGGCAGCACAGTCGGCATCTTGGGCTTGGCACCCACTGCCCACGCGCTGGCTGCCATGTTGCACGGCCTGGGTGTGCGGCTGATCGGCTATGACCCAGCGGTGCATTACACCTCGCCTATTTGGGAGCATTTGCACATCCAGCCGGTGACGCTGCCGGAGCTGATGAGCGGCTCTCACGCGGTGTCGGTGCAAATGCTGTACGCAACACGTTACAAAGGGTTCATCAGCAGCAAGCTGCTGGCCGCGTGTAAACGCCATCAACTGTGGGTCGGCATCAGCCGCAGCCAGCTGTTTGATGAAGCTGCGCTGGCTGACGCTTTGTCTGATGGCCGCATTGAAGCCTGTGTGCTGGACGGCGCAGAGGCCAACTTTGCAGGAGTGGACTCGCCGCTGCACGGACTTAAAAACTTGTTCATCACGCCGCGCCTGGGGTCCCACACCCGCGAGGCCCGGTTGCGCTCTAGTTGGTACGTCGCACACCGCATGCACGAGGCGATTTCAAACCTAGAAAGCGGCAGCGGTTTTGACCATCTGCCGCAAAGCGCGCCGATGGACCTTGAGCTGCCCGGAGCACAATTCCGAGGCTCGTGAAAGCTGCCCTGGGTGGTCAGGCGCTGAGCCCTGGCGTCACGGCAGGCGCTGACCCCTGGAGTCACAGCAGGCGCAGCAGCTGCGCGTTTAATTTTTCCAGCGTCGCCGTGAAATCATCTTGACGCTTGCGTTCTTGCGCCAGCACCGCAGGCGGCACTTTAGTGACAAACGCTTCGTTGGCCAGCTTTGCTTTGACCTTTACCAGTTCACCATCAAGCCGAGTGATTTCTTTGCCCAAGCGCAATTTTTCAGACGCTACGTCGACTTCCATGTGCAGGCAAAGTTTGGCCTCGCCGACCACCGCTACTGGCGCGGCTTGCGCCGCAGCTGCCCAAGCGGCTTCGTCGTCAAACACCGTTACTTCACTCAGCTTGGCCAACGCCTTGATCACCCCACCCGAAGCCGTCATGAAGGCTGCATCGCCCAGCACAAACAGCGGCAAACGGGTGGCGGGCGACACCTTCATCTCACCGCGTAATTCGCGCGTGGCGTCCACCAGCTTTTTGAGCTTGGCCACATGCGCTTCGGCCACGTCGTCAATCTTGTTGGGCTGGCTTTGTGGGTAGGCGGCCTGGCCGATGTAGTTGGTTTTTTTAACCCCGGCAACCACGGCAACTTGCTGCCAAAGCGATTCAGTGATGAACGGAATCACCGGGTGCGCGAGCCGCAAAATCGCTTCCAGCGTGCGGATCAGTGTGCGACGTGTGGCGCGCACAGCTGCAAAATTGTGTGAATCGTTGCCAGTTTGAATTTGCACCTTGGCAATTTCTAAATACCAGTCGCAAAAGTCATTCCATACAAATTGGTAAATGCTGCTGGCCACGTTGTCCAGTCGGTAGTCTTCAAAGCCTTTTGCTACGTCTGCTTCCACGCGCTGGAGCGTCGAAGAAATCCATCTATCGGCTTGCGAGAAGCTCATGTAGTTGTGGAATTCGCCACCGGGCTGACATTGCTCTTTGGTGTGCTCGGCCAGCCCGCAGTCCTGGCCTTCGCAGTTCATCAGGGTAAAACGCGTGGCGTTCCAGAGCTTGTTGCAAAAGTTGCGATAGCCCTCGCAGCGCTTGCTGTCAAAGTTGATGCTGCGGCCCAAGCTGGCCAGCGACGCAAAGGTAAAGCGCAGTGCATCCGCACCATAGCCAGGAATGCCCGCAGGGAATTCTTTTTCAGTTAGTTTGCGCACTTGGGGTGCCGTCTCGGGCTTGCGCAGACCTTGCGAGCGTTTGCCGAGCAACGGGGCCAGCTCAATGCCATCGATCAAGTCCACCGGGTCCAGCACGTTGCCTTCAGACTTGCTCATTTTTTTGCCTTGAGCGTCCTTGACCAAGCCGTGGATGTACACGTGTTTGAAAGGCACTTGGCCAGTAAAGTGCGTCGTCATCATGATCATCCGGGCGACCCAGAAAAAGATGATGTCGTAGCCCGTGACCAGCACGCTGGACGGCAAAAACAAATCAAGCTCTTTGGTTTTTTCGGGCCAGCCGAGGGACGAAAAAGGCACAAGTGCCGATGAATACCAGGTGTCTAAAACATCTTCATCACGCGTGAGCTTTTTACCCGACGCTTGCAACTGCGCTGCAATTTCGTTTTCAGCCACATAGACTTTTCCGTCTTCGTCATACCACGCCGGAATTTGATGGCCCCACCACAACTGGCGTGAAATGCACCAGTCCTGAATGTTGTTCATCCACTGGTTGTAGGTGTTGACCCATTGCTCAGGTACAAACTTCACGTCGCCATTGGCCACAGCATCGCGCGCTTTTTGCGAGATGGATTTTCCCGTCGGGTCACTGTCGCTCACCTTGCTGAGTGCCACAAACCACTGGTCAGTCAACATCGGCTCAACAACTGCGCCGGTACGCGCGCAGACTGGCACCATGTTTTTATGCGGCACGGCTTTTTCTAAAAAGCCCAGCGCTTCCAAATCTTTCAGCACTGCTTTGCGGCACACATACCGGTCCATGCCCTGGTAGGCAACCGGGCCGTTTTCATTGATCTTCGCGTCCAGCGTGAAGATGGTGATCAGTGGCAGGTTGTGCCGTTGCGCTACCTGGTAGTCGTTAAAGTCATGCGCGCCAGTGATCTTGACGCAACCGCTGCCAAATGCTGGGTCAACATAGGTGTCGGCAATCACCGGAATCTTCCGATCGCACAGCGGCAAATCGACCAGACAGCCAATCAGGTGCTGGTAGCGCGCATCGTCCGGGTGCACCGCCAGCGCACCGTCGGCCAGCATAGTTTCAGGCCGGGTGGTGGCAATGTGCATGCCGCGCATCGGCTTGCCGTTCACGTCTTTTTGCGGGCCGCCGCTAAACGGATATTCAATATGCCACATGAAGCTGTCGCGCTCTTCGCTTTCAACTTCCAGATCGCTCACCGCAGACTTGAGCACCGGATCCCAGTTCACCAGCCGCTTGCCGCGGTAAATCAGTCCCTGCTCGTACAGCTTCACGAAGGTTGACGTAACCACAGTGGACATTTTTGGGTCCATGGTGAAGTATTCGTGCTTCCACGCCACCGAGTCGCCCATGCGGCGCATCTGCTGGGTAATCGTCGCGCCTGACTCTTCCTTCCACTCCCACACTTTGGCCACAAAATTCTTGCGACCTAGGTCATGGCGCGTCTGGCCAGCCGCTTGCAGTTTGCGCTCGACCACAATCTGCGTCGCAATACCGGCGTGGTCTGTGCCCGGTAGCCACAGCGTGTTGTGGCCGCGCATGCGGTGGTAGCGCGTCAGGCTGTCCATGATGGTCTGGTTAAACGCATGGCCCATGTGCAGCGTACCGGTCACATTGGGCGGCGGCAACTGAATCGAGAACGATGGCTTGGCTGCGTCAAGCGTCGGCTCGTACATACCGCTTTGCTCCCACAGCGGAGCAAAATGCGCCTCAATAGCCGCTGGCTCAAACGACTTGGCCAGGCTGTCAAGGCCTGGGGTCAAAGGCTGAAGGGTGGAGTCTGTAGCGATGGTCATAACGAAATAAAAAAAACGGCATCAATGGGATGCCGCCGAGTTGGAAGGTGATCGCAGCGGATTTTATTCGACTAGC
>JAYWFR010000218.1:0-3602 GCA_043778695.1 Polaromonas sp.
GCCTGGCACGTTAGAGCACAGCTTCATGTTGCTCAGCATGTTCAGGCCTTCGATGTAGTCGCCTGCAGCGCGCTTGTCACCCGACACCACCATCCAGCCCGCGCGGTAGCCGCAGCTGCGGTAGCTCTTGCTCAAAGAGTTGAAGGTCAGCGTCAGCACGTCGGTTGACAGAGAAGCTATGGCCGTGTGCTTGGCGCTCTCGTACAGCACCTTGTCGTACACCTCGTCGGCCAATATCACCAAGCCATGCTCCCGCGCAATCGCCACAATGCTGACCAGTAACTCATCGGAATACAACACGCCTGTTGGGTTGTTTGGGTTGATGACCACAATCGCTTTGGTGCGCGGCGTGATTTTGGCGCGAATGTCAGCCAGGTTGGGCATCCAGCCGTTGGCTTCGTCGCACAGGTAGTGCACCGGCGTGCCGCCGGACAGGCTGGTTGCAGCCGTCCATAGCGGGTAGTCAGGCATGGGCAGCAGCAGCTCGTCGCCGTTGTCCAGCAGCGCATTGGTGGCCATGGTGATGAGTTCACTCGCACCATTGCCCAGGTAAATGTCGTCAAGCGTGACGCTGGCAATTCCCTGCTTTTGCGTCTCGTGCATCACGGCCTTACGCGCCGCAAAAATACCTTTGCTGTCTGAATAGCCCGCCGAATTAGGCAGGTTGCGAATCATGTCCTGCTGAATTTCTTCAGGCGCGTCAAACCCAAACACGGCCAGATTGCCCAGGTTGAGTTTGATGATTTTTTGACCTTCGTCTTCCATCTGCCGCGCTGCATCCATGATCGGGCCGCGAATGTCGTAAAGCACGTTGGCCAGTTTGGCGGATTTGGTGATGGGTTTCATTGGGCAACTCCTTATACGATTGCAGTCAACGGAACTTATAATTTGACCACACAAATGCTGCTTGGCAGCATCCGTAAAAAACTGGCCCCCATGAAACTCCAACCCGACCGTTTAGAAGTGCAATCGATACTGGGTTACGGCCCTGGCTGGGTCGGTTTGGGCCGTGAAGGTGTGGCGGAAAAAATCGAAAACAGCGTCGTGATTGGCTCAGGCGGTGAAAGGTTTGACTGGAATTGTTCACGGTTTGAGGACTTGAGTGAAGAGCACTTCACGCGATTGGCGGCGAGCCAGCCGGAGCTGGTGATTTTTGGCAGCGGCACGCGGCTACGCTTTGCCCCGCCGGCGTTCATGCGAGCTTTGATGCAAAAGCGCATCGGCATTGAAACGATGGACACACTGGCTGCCTGCCGCACCTACAACATCTTGGCTGGCGAAGGGCGCAGGGTGATCGCTGCGCTCCTGATTGAAAAGGCTAGCTAATCAGGCCTGGCTTTCAGGGTAAAATGCAGGGTTGTGCCGGTCGGGCCCGCCCCGACCGTTAGAGGTAAACACTATCTTTTGTCAGGGTCCCACAAGTATGGCAGTCGTCGTCAATAAACTCCTCCCCGAATTTGAAGCGAACGCCACCAGCGGCGTGAAGGTTTCCAACACATCCCACATTGGCAAAGTCGTCGTTCTGTATTTTTACCCCAAAGACAACACCCCCGGCTGCACGACTGAGGCCATGCAGTTTCGCGACCACTACAAAAGCTTTGTCAAAGCCGGGGCCACCGTTTTTGGGGTGTCGCGTGACAACATGAAGTCGCATGACGAATTTAAAACGAAGCTTGAGCTGCCTTTTGAGCTGATCGCCGATACCGAAGAAAAAATGTGCCACATGTTTGGTGTGGTCAAAAACAAAATCATGTACGGCAAAAAAGTCAAAGGCATCGAACGCAGCACGTTTTTGATTGCAGCCGACGGCACGCTGGCCGAGGAGTGGCGCGGCCTGAAAGTAGTGGGCCATGTAGAGGACGTTTTGAAAGCCGTGAAAGCGCTGAAAAAAGCGGCTTAAACTCGTTTTCGCGGGGTCATTTGAGTTGTGCATAATAAAGTGATCTTGCCGCAGTTGAATCACTTCTTTCCTTTAAAAAGCCGCCCAGGTTTCCGGGCGGCTTTTTCATTTTCACAACACTGCATTGCCTGTCTTTTCTGTTCTTCCTGTTTTGTGAAACCCTTTTTGAAAGCGTTTTAAACACCATGCCCTTACCCCCCGCCCCCACCAAACGTGCAGCCCTGTTGACCAGCGAGCAGGCGCAAGCGCAAGCACCTGCAAGGTCACTGCCTAAAGCTGCTCAAAGAACTGCTAGCCCACGCAGCGCAAAACCGGCGGTACTTGATTTGTTTGACAACCGTCCAGTCATGACGGGTGATAGTGATCACCCTAGCGCATTCAAGGGTAAAGATGCCCCTAGCCCAGCAAATACGGAGGCAACCAGCTATAAAAAAAGTAGCACTGATCGTCCTCAAGCAGTGACGCAGGCAAAACCTGTCAAAAAACCAAAACACACTGGCCCCACTAAGCTTTTTGTGCTGGACACCAACGTTCTGATGCACGACCCGATGTGTCTGTTCAGGTTTGAAGAGCACGACATCTTTTTGCCCATGATCGTGCTGGAAGAGCTGGACGGCCATAAAAAAGGTATGACTGAAGTCGCCCGCAATGCGCGCCAAACCAGCCGCTCACTGGACGCACTGGCTGGTGCCAAAGACGCCGACATCACCAAAGGTTTGAAGCTTGACACCACTGGCCACCGCGAGGCCAAGGGCAGCCTGCTGTTCCAAACCAAGCCGCTTGACTACACGCTGCCCACCAGCCTGCCGCAGGGCAAAGCCGACAATCAGATTTTGGGTGTGGTTGAAGCGCTGCGCAAGGAGTACGCTCCGCAAAGCGCAGGGGGCTCACACCCGACCGGGCGTGAAGTGGTGCTGGTCTCCAAAGACATCAACATGCGTGTCAAAGCCCGTGCGCTGGGCTTAGCAACTGACGATTACCAAAACGACAAAACGCTGGAAGACGGCGACCTGCTGTATTCAGGGGTGCTGGCACTACCGAACGATTTTTGGACCCGTCAAAGTAAAACCATCGAAAGCTGGCAACAAGGCAGCTACAACTTTTACCGCATCACCGGCCCGATTGTGGGCAGCTTGCTGATCAACCAGTTTGTGTTTTTTGAAGCGCCGGGCGAGCCGCCGCTGTATGCGCGTGTCACTGAAATCCGCGCCAAAACAGCGGTGCTGAAAACTCTGAAAGACTTTAACCACCTGAAAAACGCGGTGTGGGGCATCACCGCCCGCAACCGCGAGCAAAACTTTGCCATGAACCTGCTGATGGATCCGGAAGTTGACTTTGTCACCCTGGCCGGCACGGCAGGTAGCGGTAAAACACTGATGGCTTTAGCAAGCGGCCTGACACAGGTACTCGACGACCGGCGCTACACCGAGATCATCATGACCCGCGCCACAGTATCAGTTGGTGAGGATATTGGCTTTTTGCCCGGCACTGAAGAAGAAAAAATGGGCCCTTGGATGGGCGCGCTGGACGACAACCTGGAAGTGTTGGGCAAAACCGAAAACGGCTCAGGAGAATGGGGCCGCGCTGCAACCAACGAGCTGATTCGCTCACGCATCAAGGTCAAAAGCATGAACTTCATGCGCGGCCGAACGTTTTTAAACAAATACGTCATCATTGACGAAGCGCAAAACCTGACGCCCAA
>JAYWFR010000219.1:0-8513 GCA_043778695.1 Polaromonas sp.
TGGCGTACTTGACGCATAAGGCTCGCTCGGGTTGGTGTTGGGAAAATACTTTTCATTGATCGCAGCGCGGATGATTGGAGGCGATGACTGTGTAGCTGGGGTAGAAACAACCGTTAAATCAAGCAGCGACTCTAGCTCGGTTTGCGCTGGCAGGCGCCAGCTGCGGGTACCGCATAACGTGTTGGCGCCCGTTTGCTCGTTGACCTCTTTTGCAAAACCCAACGCGTTGCGGGGTGCATCGATGTCGCTTGGCGTAGGGTTAACGTAGCCGCCATTAATGCCGCCAGAGCCCGTTTGAAAGAGCTGCGGCCTGTCGGTTCGGTCGTAGTTGCTGTAGGCATACGACTCGCTTCGCGGATTATTTTGAATGCCGCCCAAGCCCGGTCTTTTAACTTCCCACAACAGGCCTGTATTTGTGTCTGCTGTGCAAGCCCATTCGTCAGCATTAACGCCCAGGGCGGGGCTCAGGGGGCATTTGCCTGTGCCTTCTTTTTCACCGCTGTTGCAGACTTTGACGTAACTCACTGGCACGGGCCGTGGCGCACTAATTGGGGCTGGTGCGCTGCCACCGCCACCACAGGCTACCAATACGGAGAATGATAAAGCTAGCGTCAGCGTACGCAGCGGATATAGGTAGTGTGCAGGTGTTGTCATAAGTTTGTGCTTCCAAGAGGTTTTTAAGGTAAAAAATTCAAAGCTCGGCTATTCAAGCGCTGCATGCCGATTAATTTGCAGTCCGCCTTGCCAAAGGTGAGGCTCAGGCAAAACACAGCGCTTAGACGAGCTACACGCGCCAGCAAGCAACTGTGTTTTCATCATGGACGCCAAAATATGGCACCACCAGGCGAGGCTGTAGGCGTTGGGTTGGCGGCGTAACTAACAGATACCGTGGGATTACCCATCGCGTCGTGCGCAACTTGTGGGTCGCTTGGCGTGATGGTTCGTGCGCCCCAGCAAAGCATTTGCCCGCTGGTGTTTAATGCACAAAAATTAAGACCTTCAAGAGACCCGTCAAGGGCAGTGACATTGGGCAAGTTGGGTACTGCGTGGCCGGCCGAATAATACGTATTTTGGTAATACTGGCTGATTTCAAGATTGCCATTTGCAATACCCAACTGACCGACTGGATTGACACCGCTGCATTTAACGTCGTTGTTCGATTGAACGCCGCAAGTAGCTCTGCTCTCGCCAACGGTTACGGCGGTGATCAAACCTGACATGCCAGAGCTTAACGTGGGTGTTGGGATAGACAAGGCATTTAGCTCAGGTACGTAACCCCAGCAGTAAAGTTTATTGACGGGAACAGCGGCGACAACCGCGCAGGCTCTCCTGTCTGCCAAGCTTATGTCGAGCACATCCGCAAGTCCTGCAACCGTGGTGGGCGTGTGGTTGAAACGATCGAAATAGTAGGATGCAGATGGGTTCTCCACCACGGCATTGCCGGCTTGGCTACTTTCATTGCTCCCCCAACACATCGCCGTTTTGTTGCGTTTACGCACGCACACCGAGCCGTAAAACGACGCTATTTGAACGGCATCACTGACCCCGGGTACCTCGCGTGGCGCATGGTTAATGGTTGCTACCGGCGCGCCAGACTGGTCAAGGCTGTCGGCAGGGTAGCCTTGTGCACCATTAAAGTTGTACCCCCAACACTCCACCTTGCCGTTGGCCAGCACCGCGCAGCCACCCTGGCCATAGTCCGTCATGTCAACTGCGCCAACAATACCAGGCACTTTGGCTGAAAAATCAAGTGCTATGACAAGCTTGTTTTGCGAGTTGAGTGAGGAATCAAAATTGGCGCAACCCACGCTGCCGTCGTCAAATATGGCGCAAATACTGTTAGCGCCACCACGTTTGAGGCCAATCACGTTGGCTGAATTGGTCGCATCAAAGGCAAAGCTGTTTAAGGTGCCGCCAACATCTTCACCCAGGTAATACCAGCACTGAACGCCGCCCGCGTCCTTGATGGCGCAGCCGAAGCCTGGTGCCACTGATAGCGGATGGGTCACCGTCGTCGTGACATCATGCCAAAACACCGCCCCCGCTGAGGTGCTGGCGGGGGTGTATTTAAAGGCGTTGGAAGATGGGCCGCGACCCAGGCGGCCATTGGCATCGCTGCCCCAGCATATGACGTCGCCCCAGCTTTGAAGAGCGCACCCATGGCCTGTACCAGCGGCCACTGCTACTGCGCCAGCCACACCCGCCACAGCGGTGGGCTGGTTCACAATGGTTGCACTGGTGCCAAAAGTAGCGCGGTCGTCACCCCAGCAGGCGACGCCGCCATCCAGGCGAAGGGCGCAGGTGTACGCCAGGCTGGCCGACAATGCGCGGTTTTGGGTAGCAAGTGCGCCGGTTGCCTGCACCGGTACCAGGCTTCCAGTGCCCGCACCTGTGCTGCCCAGCTGCCCGAAGCGGTTGTCGCCCCAGCAATGGATGGTTTGGCTGCTACCGCGAATGGCACAGCTGTGTGTTGCGCCCAATGCCAATGATTCAGCATCAGTCACAGCAATTGCCACGGGTGATGTTTTTCTTACCAAGGTGTTGTTGCCAAGCTGGCCAAATGAATTTGAGCCCCAGCAGCTCACCTGACCGCCCTGGACAACTGCGCAGTTGTGCATGGAGCCGGCTGCCAGGGCCACAACGTTTGCGAGGCCCAACACAGCCACCGGAACGGTAGAGTTAATAATCTGGCCGCCACCCGCGCGGCCGCGGCCTAGCTGGCCTTCGCTGTCGTTGCCCCAGCACGTTACCGTCAAGCCCGTACGCAAAATAGCGCAGGTGTGCGAATAACCTGCGCTAATGGCCAGCGCGTCTGCAATGCCCGGCACCTGCACCGGCGTGAAGCTGAATGAGCCCGGTGCCCGCGTGACATGGCCACCGCCAGAGCCATTGCCTAACTGGCCCTCATCGTTGTTGCCCCAGCACCAGACGGTGCCGCCCAGTTTGATGACGCAGGCGTGCGCGTTGCCAGCCGTCAGCACACCGACGTCAATCAAGCCTGCAACCAGTGTGGGCACGGCAGTGACCGAGCTGGGTACGGTGAAACTTTGGCCGGTGCGGCCCAGGTCGTTCAACCCCCAGCAGGACACCGTGGCGTCGTTGTTTAGTGCGCAGGTAAATGCTTCGCCCGCCACTACTGGGTTAGCTGCTACCAGCACGTTTTTGTTTTGCGCGGCGGATACCCCCGCGCTGTTTACTGAAACGGTTGCCACGGTGTAGCTGCCGGGCGCGGGGTACGACTTGACCGCAGTCAGGCCAACAGCCTGCGTGGCATCTCCCCAGTCAAATGTGTTGCTGGCAACCGTGCCATTGCCAGACTTGACCTTAAACGTATTTTGCACGCCTGCCAGCGTATGCACAGCGCCAGTAATCTTGGTGGCAAACACCCCAGCGCCCGGCAATGTAGCGGGCGGCGGGGCAGCACTGCCACCGCCGCCGCATGCGGTCAGCAGCCCCAGGGCGAGCACCCATGCTGATACCAACCCCGCCCTGCTGACCTGCGATGCGAACGTTGACACTGCCTGAAAACTTTTAAATCGTGTCATAACTTCTTTCGGTTTTCTAAGGAGATCAAAACAGCTTAAATACGCTGTTTTTAAGCATCATTTAAGCCTCTAGCCGACGTAATATATGCGTAAGCAGCTATTAAATTAATAGCATTACAAAACCTCATGTCCCCTCGACCGTGAACTTGATTTCCTTGATGCCTGCCGCGCCGGTGTCGTCTGCTACCTTCATCACCAGCCGGTGCGAGCCTGCGGGAATGTCGACCTTGTCGATGGAAAACCCGGTGGGTGTGACTTTGGCTGTTTTCAGCAAACGGTCGGTCACGTCGAGTTTGAAAGCGCCGTAGTACAGCTTGAAGCTGGCCGGGTCGATGGCTTTGCCGGGCACGGGTTTAAAGCGCACTTCAATGGCCACGGGCGAAGCGACTTTGCCCTCTTTCACCACCGGGCGCACGATCTCAATCGCTGGCTCGTCGCCTGCTAACGGGATGGTGATGTTTTCGCTGACGTCGCCTTTGAACTGCGCGACCTCGGCTGCGCTGACCAGCATGATGCCGAGGTTAAGACGCACGCCGGGCATGGCGTTGCAGCCTGCCAGCAGGCCGACGGTGCCAACCGCCAGTGCGCCGATAACGTAGCGACGATTAAAAAAGCGTGTGACAGCGAAGTTTTTCATGATGTTGCCTTTGTATTTTTAAAAAAGTTGACGCGAAAAAATAAGTGTTGATGGCATGCCTCACATTTGCAGCAAGCCGCAGCCCACTTCCGGCCCTTTCGGCCCAATATCAGCGGCCTTGCTGCACAGGTTTTGCAGAATGGTTTGGGCGTTTGGCTTGGGCTGGCTTGCCGCACCTTGCGCAATAGCCTGCGCTACTGCTGCCGCCACAAAGGGCGAAGCAAACGAAGTGCCGCTCACGTACTTGCCCTTTGTGTCGTTGGCAACAAGTGGAACCCACACGTCAACGCCCGGCGCGGCAATCGCCACATACGCGCCGCGGTTGGCGCGTGTGTACAAACGCTTTTGTGCGTCGACTGCAGTGACGGCTATCACGCCGGGGTACGCGGCTGGGTAGCTGGGCGCAGCTGCGGGGCCGCCGTTGCCTGCAGCGGCTACCAGCACCATGCCAGTGCCCAATGATTTCGTTATCACGGTGCTCAATACCGCGTCGCTGGCAGAACCCAAACTAAGGTTCACGACCTGCACTTTTTCGCCAATCATCCAGTCGAGCGCCTGGGCTACCAGCAGTGTGTTGGTGGCGTTGATGCCGGGCGCTACCTCGCGCATGACACCGGCTGCGCGCAGCGACACGCCTTGCGCCAGGCCTTCAAACCCACTCCCATTCCCACTCCCATTCCTATTCCCGCTGGCCGCCATGATGCTGGCGACTGCATTGCCGTGGTCGGCGGCAGCGGGCTTGTCACTGTCTGGAAAGACGCGTTTGCCTTTGAAGTTGGCCAGAGCCAGTGCATCGGCGTTGGTAACTTCGGTGTCAATGATGCCGACCAGCAGTGCGCCGCTTAACTTGCCGCTGCCTTTGGCGGGGGCTTTGAGCAGCTCATGCGCATATTGCTTGGCAGGCGTTTGCGCGGCGGCTTGCTGCATCGGGTAGGCAATGGCGTGGCGGTCAGCGGTGATGCCGGGCATGGCTTGTAGCCGGGTTAGGGCCAGTGCCGCTTGGGCGTCAGTGTCGAACGACAGCACTGCAATGTTTAAGCCCAGGTTGGGCAACGCGTTGTTGGCCAGCAGTGTGCCGCCCGCAGCTTGCACCGCAGTGGCTGCCTCATTTTGCTGAGCGTTGGCCCAACTGATGAGCACTTGGCGCGGCTCGTATTGCGGCGAGTTGCTGGTGTCAGGTGACGTGTAGCGTTCATCGACGTTGGCGGCTTGAATGGCTTGCACCGCCTTTAGCACCGAGCCCAAATCAATTGAAAAACCAAAGCCGCCACCGCCTTGCGGTCTGGGTACTTGAGCAGGGCCCGGCGTGCCAGGAAACTGCGCCCACGACTGCTGCGGCAGGAAGCAAGCGGCGCAGAGCAAAGCAATTTTTAGCCTGTTGTCGATTTTTTTGCCCAGCTTTTTTAGTGGCGGATGTTTAAATGTCATGGTGCGGCGTACTCTGGTTTGTTAAGGCAAGGATGAGACACGAGTGGAACTAGGGCGCGACTGATTCGACAACCGGCGCAGAGCTCAGGCGTTTGAGGCTGGTGTCAAGGCTGCTTTTGGGTACGCCGATCTGCCAGACGCCAATTGCACCTGGGCCGTCCACCACTCGCCCGTCGACGCTAGCTATCAGTGACCTTACTTCCAGCAAGCTGGCGCTGTCTTTGAAGACCACCGTCAGCACCACCAGGCCTTCAAGCGATGGCGCACCAGACGACGGAGTGACACCTTCCACAACGGTGGTCGCTTGGCTCATTTGCTTGACGACGGCTGCCAAAATGCCCATTTGGCCGACGATCATTGCTGATGCGATCACGCCGACCACAGGCTTTCGCCACCACGCTGCCGCACTGTGGATGCGTGTGCGGATTTCTGACTTGGCCCACGACACGGCAGCCGCTACAAATGATTCTTTGACCTGCTGTTTTTGCGGGGCCAGTGGTGCGGGCGCGGCCAGCCGATGTTGCAGGCGTTGCCATCCTGCTTGCGCATCAAACGCCGGTGCATCTTGTGCGAGGTGAATTTGGCTGCGCTCCACCCAAGCCATTTCCTGGTTAAAGTCCGCCGCAGCGCTGCCGCCTTGCTGGTTGAGGGTGTTTAAAAATTGTGTCATCCACTCTTTGTCGTCAGCCGCCAGCGTTTTCTTCAAAAATCCGGGGATTAAATTTCTGGCGCGTTCAAGATCTGTGGAATAAGTCACGGATGAAGGTGTGTTGGGCACTGTCACAAGACTTCTCCTTTGCCAAAAATGCATTCCATGCAGTCGCGCAGTTTGCGCTTGGCATGATGAATGCGGGTTGCCACAGTGTTGGTGGGTACGGCCATGACCTGGGCAATTTCAGCCAGTGTCATCCCCTCTACAAACGAAAGGTGTATGCAGGATCTCTGCTCTTGCGGCAGCGCATCGAAGCATTGGCTCAGGTGCTGGCCTTGTTGCTTGGCCAGCAGGTTGGCGTACGCGCCAGGCGCTGTGTCAGCAAAGCTTTCTTGCTCGTCTTCGCTGGCTTCTTGTTGTTTGGCATCCAGCCTGCCCTTGCTGCGTAGCGCGTCAAGTGTTTTGTTTTTCGCAATGCCCAACAGCCACGTCTTGGGGCTGGACTGCCCCGCAAACGTGCTGGCTGACATCCACGCCTGGTGCAGGGTGTCGTTGACCACTTCGTCGGTCAGCGCAGCGTCATTCATGCGCCTGAAGGCAAAACGGTAAACCGAGCTGGCGTGGCGCTTGTAAAAGGTCTCCATGGCAGTGTTGTTGCCCAGACCGATATTTTTGAGTAACAAGTAGTCATCATCGCTATTCGCGAGTTTTTCCTCTATCGTCATAGACTCCGCCCTGTGTGAACACATCAGCGAAATGTACTCTACAAATTGTCACAAGTCTGTAGGACAAAAGGTAACAGGCGCGATGGCGTTCAACGTCGCCTCAAAAAGTGCGGTGTCTGGTAACTGAGTTGTTACTGGTCAAACAGCGGCGTGCAAAAATACGAAACTAAATTACATCACCCGAAAGACCACCATGCCACGTCGCGCCACCAAAATCGTTGCCACACTGGGCCCCGCGTCCAACACGCCAGCCATGCTGGAGGCCATGATTGCAGCGGGGGTTAACGTAGTGCGGCTGAACTTCAGCCACGGCAAGGCGCAAGACCATATTGATTTGGCAAAGATGGTGCGAGAAGCTGCGCAAAAGGCGGGTCGTGAAGTGGCCATCATGGCCGACTTGCAAGGGCCGAAAATTCGTGTCGGCAAATTTGCCGATGGCAAGGTGCTCTTGGCTCCGGGCGAAAAGTTTGTGCTCGATGCTTCACGCGCCGAGCCGGGTGACATCAAAGGCGTAGGGCTGGACTACAAAGAGCTGCCGCGTGACGTCAAGGCGGGCGATGTGCTGCTGCTCAACGACGGGCTGATTGTGCTGACAGTTGACCGTGTGCTGGGCGAAGCGGTGCACACCACCGTCAAGCTGGGCGGTGAGCTATCAAACAACAAAGGCATCAACAAACAAGGCGGCGGGCTGACCGCGCCCGCGTTGACCGCCAAGGACATGGAAGACATCAAAACCGCGATGAGCTTTCAAGCTGACTATGTGGCGGTGAGCTTTCCTAAAAACGCAACCGACATGGAAATGGCGCGGCAGTTGTGCAATGTGGCAGCAAGCGCGTACAAACACAAACCAGGGCTGATTGCAAAAATTGAACGGGCTGAGGCGATACCGAATTTGGCCGAGATCTTGCGCGTCAGCGACGGCATCATGGTGGCCCGCGGTGATTTGGCGGTTGAGGTTGGCAACGCAGCTGTGCCCGCGCTGCAAAAACGCATGATCAAAATGGCGCGGGCGCAAGACAAGGTGGTAATTACCGCCACGCAAATGATGGAAAGCATGATTCTGAACCCGGTGCCCACGCGTGCCGAGGTCAGCGACGTGGCCAACGCCGTGCTGGACGGCACTGATGCCGTGATGCTGTCGGCTGAAACCGCTGCGGGCAAATTTCCGCTGGAAACGATTGTCGAGATGGCTAATATTTGCCTGGAGGCTGAAAAGGCCGAGTACAAAGAAATTGACGCTGACTTCAGCGGCAAAACCTTTGCCCGCATCGACCAGTCGATTGCCATGGGCGCGCTGTTTACCGCCAGCCATCTGGGCGCCAAAGCCATCGTGGCGCTAACCGACAGCGGATCAACCCCACTATGGATGAGCCGCCATGACATTCGCGTACCGATTTACGCGCTAACGCCGCGCGTCAGCACCCAGCGCAAGATGACGCTGTACCGAAACGTCAGGCCGCTGCTGATGGACACCAGCGTGGACCGCGACACCGCCCTAAGCCAAGCCGAGGGCCATTTGCTGAGCC
>JAYWFR010000220.1:0-3587 GCA_043778695.1 Polaromonas sp.
TGCGTGATGGCTGAGTCGGCGCCTGCTTTTACCTTGGTGACGTAAGCTTTCAAGTCATCGTCAGCTGACTTGGCCTGCGGGTGAACTTCTGGGTAGGCACCCACTTCAATGTGAAAGGCGTCTGCAGTTTCTGAACGGATAAACGCCACCAAGTCGCTGGCGTAATGAAACTCGCCGCCACCGCCATAGCCGCTGGGCAAATCGCCCCGCAGCGCCACCAAGCGCTTAACACCCATCATTTGCAAGGTGGTCAGTTGCTTTCGTACAGCGACTTTGGTTGCGCCCACGCATGAGAAATGACAAGCCGCTTCAACGCCCTCGGCCAAAATTTCGCCAACAGTATTGAACGTGCCGTCTTGCGTCGAGCCACCGGCACCGAAAGTAACTGAGCAGAACTCGGGCTTGAGTGCATAAAGCGCTTGGCGCGTTGCGCGGAGCTTTTCAGCGCCCTCCGGCGTTTTAGGTGGGAAAAACTCGATGCTTATCGGAAGCGCTGTCGTGGGTAAGGTGCTGGTCATGGTCGTCAACAGTTATTCTTTTCGCTTGCGCCGCGCCGGACCGTGCTGGCCGGCGTGCGCCTCTTCAGAATCTTCATGGGCGGCGTGCAGCGCGCGAGTTTCAGCTCTGGGGGTGCGTTTGACAACTTTGCGCGGTGGGGCGGCGGGCAAAGGCTTGTCATCCAAGCCAACATCACTGCCTTTTGTACCGTGAACAAAAAACTCGCGGTTGCCGTCGCCACCATCAATGCTGGACTGCATCCAGCCGAGGACGTCAACACCCAGCTCAGCGCAGCAGTCACGCAACCGCTTTTCGACAAACTCAAAATGCACGGCATCGCGCACAATGCCGCCCTTGCCGATTTGGCCGGGTTGCAGTTCAAACTGCGGCTTGACCAGCATGAGCAGGTGGCCATTAGGCTTGAGCAGCCGCACCACGGCGGGCAACACCAACGTCAATGAAATAAACGACAAGTCGCCAGTTAGAAAATCAAAGACTGGATCGATATCAGACGTGTTTTCAGCGTCAAACTCATCATCAATCTCACTTGTAGCCGAATAAACACGGGCGCAAGCAGCTATTAATTCAGGAGCAGTTATTGACCGGGCATTGATACCTTCCAGGCACAACACACGCTCGTCATCACGCATGGTGGCGTGCAACTGGTCATGGCCCACGTCTACACCCACCACCTGCACCGCGCCATGTTGCAGCAGGCAATCGGTAAAACCGCCCGTTGACTGGCCAACGTCTAAACAGCGCAAGCCAGACATGTCAAGGCCGGTGGCTTTCAATGCGCCTTCGAGCTTTAAGCCGCCGCGCGAGATGTATTTAGCCTCGGTGTTGTCCAGCACTTCGACTTCTGCGGCATCAGCAATTTCATCGCCGTTTTTAGCGACTCGTTTCCAGGGCGCAGCAACTTCAGCTTCTTCGACCACCACGCGCCACTGCACGCCAGCCGCTATCAGGCGCTGTGCCTGTGAGCGGGTAGTGGCAAAGCCGTGTTCGACTAAAAAGAGGTCAGCGCGCATGGGGGTCTTGTTTTATCTCCCTCTCCCGCCGGGAGAGGGTTGGGGTGAGGGGTCTACAAATTAAAACATGATGCAAGAATTTACACTGCTAGCCCTCACCCCTGCCCTCTCCCAAGGGGAGAGGGAGTCGGTCCGCTAATTAATAACGGTAGGCGTTGGCTTTGTACGGACCGGCCTTGTTCACGCCAATGTAGTCCGCCTGTTCTTGGCTCATTTCGGTCAGCATGGCACCAACTTTCTTCAAGTGCAAACGGGCGACTTTTTCGTCCAGGTGCTTTGGCAACACATAAACTTCGCCGACCTTGTACTCGTCTTGCTTGGTGAACAACTCAATTTGCGCCAGCACCTGGTTGGCAAAGCTGGTCGACATCACAAAGCTTGGGTGGCCGGTGCCACAGCCCAGATTAACCAGGCGGCCTTTGGCCAACATGATGATGCGTTTGCCGTCCGGGAAAATCACGTGGTCGACTTGCGGCTTGATCTCTTCCCAAGTGCATTTCTCGAGCGACACGACATCAATTTCGTTGTCAAAGTGGCCGATGTTGCAAACAATGGCTTGGTCTTTCATTGCGGCCATGTGTGCGTAGGTGATGACGTTTTTGTTGCCGGTGGCCGACACAAAAATGTCGCACTTGTCAGCGGCGTACTCCATCGTCACGACCTTGTAGCCTTCCATGGCGGCTTGCAGTGCGTTGATCGGGTCAATCTCGGTAATCCACACTTGAGCGCTGAGGGCGCGCAGTGCTTGGGCTGAGCCCTTGCCCACGTCGCCGTAACCAGCAACCACGGCAACTTTGCCGGCAATCATCACGTCGGTGGCGCGCTTGACGGCGTCGACCAGCGATTCACGGCAGCCGTACAGGTTGTCGAATTTTGACTTGGTCACAGAGTCGTTCACGTTGATCGCGCGAATAACCAACGTGCCTTTGGCCGACATTTCATTCAAACGCAGCACGCCTGTGGTGGTTTCTTCGGTCACGCCAACAATGTTTTTCAGGCGGCGGCTGTACCAAGTAGGGTCAATCGCCAGCTTGGCTTTTATCGAGTTGAACAGGCAGATTTCCTCTTCGCTCCCTGGCTTGCCGATGACGGAAATGTCGGTCTCAGCTTTGGTGCCGAGATGCATCAGCAACGTGGCGTCGCCGCCGTCGTCCAAAATCATATTTGGGCCTTCTTCGGCTGTGCCTTTAGCCCCATCGAACTCAAAAATCTTGTGGGTGTAGTCCCAGTAGTCGGCCAGTGATTCGCCTTTGACAGCGAAAACCGGTGTGCCTACAGCGGCCAAAGCGGCTGCAGCATGGTCTTGTGTCGAGTAAATATTGCACGATGCCCAGCGCACTTCCGCACCTAGGGCTTGCAGCGTCTCAACCAGTACGGCGGTTTGAATCGTCATGTGGATGGAGCCGGTAATGCGAGCGCCTTTAAGCGGCTGGTCTTTGGCAAACTCGTGGCGCATGGCCATCAGCCCAGGCATCTCGGTTTCAGCCACTTTGGTTTCTTTGCGGCCCCAGGCGGCCAAAGAAATATCTGCAATCACGTAGTCAGAAAAAGGCGCGACGGCTGCAAGGGTGGGTTTAAGGACGGCGTTCATACGGTTCTCCAAAATCGAACATCAATTGGGCAAAATAGCCACGGGCAGCGCCTGTTTAGCCGAAGTCTTCAAATGAGTGTTTTGACTCACCCGGCTAGAAAAGCACATGCGGGTGAGCGTGGTTGCTGTGTCACTTGACGTGAATCTTGAGCCTAATCCACATGCCGTGGGTTGCAACGCTCCTCAAGAAGTTCGCATTGTACATAAATGAGACACTTTCGTCATGAGCCCCTTAAACACTTGGCCACTGCCGGACAGGCAGCGCATTACCGGCATCTTCACCGACATTGACGACACGCTGACCACCGCCGGCGCGATCACGCCTGACGCATTGGCCGCGTTGCACCAACTCAAAGCAAATGGGTTGAACGTGATTGCCATTACCGGCCGCCCGGTCGGCTGGAGCGAGCCGTTTGCACGCGCCTGGCCAGTTGATGCAATTGTGGCTGAAAATGGGGCTGTTTTGC
>JAYWFR010000221.1:0-3578 GCA_043778695.1 Polaromonas sp.
CGTCCGAGGACCTTGTCGGTCGCGTCAATCACAAACCACTCGTGCACCACGTCAGCGGGTTTTGCGCTGAAGGTTTTCATGAGTTTTCTCTTTAAAAAAAGAAGGGTTTGGCGGGTTCTTTTCTACGGTCGGCGTTCTTCTGACGAGAACCTCTTAGGTAGGGATTTGACGGCCAATGGCTCGGCCGGCATGCTTCGCCGCGGAACCACAAATGCGCTGCGAAGCAACTTATTATATGAAATATCAAGCGAGCAAGGCAAGTTTGGCCAGCAGATGGTGCTTCAGCACGTCGTTTAGGGGCGAAAATGCAAGCATGTTCAGTTATAGACACGCCTTTCACGCCGGCAACCACGCCGACGTCCTCAAACACACCACGCTGATTGCTTTGTGCAAGTACCTCTGCGGCAAAGACACCGCCTTGAGCGTGATTGACACCCACGCCGGTGCCGGGCTGTACCGGCTGGATGGCGACTATACCGAGACCAGCGGGGAGGCCAGCGAAGGCGTTTTGAAGCTTTTCGCAGCATTAAAGAAGCCTGTAGCCCAGGAAATACGTACGCAAGAAGCTCCTAAAAAAATAGCGTCACCGAAAGTATTGCTGCCAACCGAAGTCACCGCACTGTGCCCAGCTTTGGAAGACTATGCCAACGTGTTGCGCGGGCTCAACCCCCAGTTTGCTGAAACCGGCGAGCCCGCACACCTCAAAATCTACCCCGGCTCGCCCTTTATTACCCAGAAGTTTTTAGAAGGTCGCGACAAGCTCAAATTGTTTGAATTGCACCCGACTGACTTCAAGTCACTGTCTGGCAACATTGCGCAATTAGGTGCGGGCAGACAAGTCAGTGTGGCGCGAGAAGACGGCTTTGAAGCGCTAAAGCCCTTTTTGCCCCCGCCGTCGCGCCGTGCCATGGTGTTTTGTGACCCCAGCTACGAAATGAAGAGCGATTACTTAAGGGTGAGCGCCACGATGGCCGACGCTGTCAAGCGGTTCGCCACTGGCACATACGTGGTTTGGTACCCGGTGATTCCCCGGCCCGAGGCGCATGACCTGCCGCGTAAACTCAAAACCCTCGCCGTGAAAGCCGGACGGCCCTGGTTGAACGCCGTTTTGACTGTGAAATCAAGCAAGTTGTTGACGGACAACGAAGGCGAAGTAGTCAGGCCCGGCTTGCCCGCCAGCGGCATGTTCATCATCAACCCGCCGCACACGCTGAAAGCGCAATTGCAGCTTGCCCTGCCGCAGATGGTGGCGCTGCTGGGGCAGGATCGGAATGCTGGGTTTACTTTGGATAGTGGCGGTTAAAGCGAAACAGCTTGACTGGGTGCTTTCGCTTGAATTGAAAGGCGCTTGATGAAGACCTCGGCGCTGGTTTGTAAAAGGTTGATACGCCGTAGCCGAAAAGTGCGCCACTGCCGAAGATTCTTGAATTGCCAATCTTTTTGAAGTTGGGCTGCATCGAGCAGCCAGCGGGCAATGTCTTTTTCACATTTCAGCTGTTGTATGTCCGTAGCTAAAAAATCAAGTTCTTTTGGAGCCATCCCTTTGCTTTGGAGGAAGCGGTACTCCAATCGCGTTTGCGTTCGAAGCAATGCGTGTCGTGCGGTGTACAAACAAATAACTCTGTTCCCGTCTTTTTCCCGTTGCTCCCAAAGTTTTATACGGTCCATCAGATCATGAAAAACAACGTCTCTTCTGCTATCGGCTCGCTGCATTTCAGCTGTCACTTGATGCCCTTGCAACCATGATTCAGCATCGCTCATCAACAAGAAGACGCCGCTTGCACAAACAAGATCACTTTCAATTTCAATCCGTCTTGAATCCTTAAGCTGTTGCCAACGCTGGAATGCGGGAACCCATATTGCAATCAATACCGCCACAATCGCGCCAAGGGCTTGCGCCCAACCTGATAAATTCGGGTTAGCGTTCAGCCAATTAATTGATTTATCAAGCAGTATTTCCATAGTTGATTCTCGCTAAGCGTCGTAATGACCACGGCAAGCAATCACATCAAGGTCGGCATCATCGACTGCGTAAACCAGCCGGTGGGTGTCATCAATGCGCCTTGACCAATAACCTGAAAGACTGCCCAGCAAGGGCTCCGGCTTGCCAATGCCTGAAAAGGGTTCACGTCGCGCGGCTTCAATCAGCAAATTGATTCGTTTGAGCGTCTTTTTGTCTTGCCCCAGCCAGAAGATGTAGTCAGCCCACGCAGCAGGCGTGAACCGAATTGCCCGACTCATGCCCTAGTCTTGAGCAAGTTCGCGCCGCATTGCTTTGCCTGCTTTGTGCTGCGAAATAGACTTGGCCAAGTGCGCCGCGTTGGCCGGACTTGCCAGCAGGTGCAAGGTTTCCATGATGCTTTGGTAATAGTCAAATGACATAACAACTGCATCAGCACCATCGCGCCTGCTGATAACGGTCACGTCCGCGTCGTCGTGCACGGTATCAAGCACGGACTTTAACGAACTGCGGGCTTCAGAGTAGGAAATGATTTTCATGGCGCGTTTTAAGACTTGTACAAAATGTGGTGCAAGTATAACCCGCTAACTGTTAGCGCTTCAACCCCAACTGCCTCTTCACAACTCCAGCAGGCTTACCAGCAACCTCACCCTCTGCCACCATCAGTACCACCTGCTTGAACCCCAAACTTAACATCCCAAGCTCCGCAGCCGCAGCACGGCTCAGGTCGATGATGCGGTCGCGAATGAACGGCCCACGGTCAGTGATGCGGACCAGCACTTCACGGCCGTTGACCAGACTTTTGACCCGCACCATCGTGCCAAATGGCAACGTTTTGTGGGCTGCAGTCAGGGCATGCATGTCGTAGCGCTCACCGTTAGCCGTCAACCGCCCGTGAAAGCGCGGGCCGTACCAAGACGCGCCGCCGCGTTCGAGTTCACGCTCTGTATTGGCGGTGTAGCGGCTCGTTTGCGGCGCGTCGTCTGACGACGTCGCTGCAGGTAATTCAATTGCTGAGTCTGCCTTTACAGCTGGCGCTGCAGCAGGTTTGGGAGCAGTGGTGGCGATGGAGACGATGGAAACGCTCGGGCTGGCTGGCGGCACGGTCGAGCACGCAACTACACCAGCCGCGCTGACAACCACTACCCACCTAAAAAAATGCAATGTCAGCAACTGGGCCATTGCCACTGCACGTTCAGAGCGGCTGCAGTCGCTGCACAACTTCGAGTGTGGGCGCGCTTTGGTTCATGCTGTAAAAATGCAAACCGGGCACACCGCCATTGCGCAACTGGTCGCACAAGTCAGTCGTGACGTCTAAACCGAAGCTCTTGATTGACGCAGCGTCGTCGCCAAAGCCCTGCAAGCGCAGCCGTATCCAGCGCGGGACCTCAGCGCCGCACGCGTCTGAAAAGCGCAGTAATTGGGACGAATTGGTGATCGGCATGATGCCTGGCACGACTGGCACGTCAACGCCGAGTTTGTAGGCGTCGTCTACAAACCTGAAGTACGCGTCGGAGTTGAAAAAGTATTGCGTGATGGCTGAGTCGGCGCCTGCTTTTACCTTGGTGACGTAAGCTTTCAAGTCATCGTCAGCTGACTTGGCCTGCGGGTGAACTTC
>JAYWFR010000222.1:0-8433 GCA_043778695.1 Polaromonas sp.
CCACGCCGTCAATCTTGCCGGTGAACATGGGGCTGCGGTCAAAGCCACTGCGAATAATGTCGTGCGTGCGGGCGTTGGTATGCGTGATGTAGCACGGCACTTGTTGGGGGTGGGCGATAGCGCCGCCCATAAAACTAAAGACCGGCACATCGCCCGCTGTGCCGCCCGGCATCCCGTCCCCCGGCTGCGCAATGCATTTGCTGAAGTCAATCGTGCGGCCATCAATACGCGGTGGTGTGCCAGTTTTTAGTCGGCCCTGCGGCAACTTCAGCTCTTTCAGGCGGGCTGACAAAGACACCGCAGGCGGGTCACCCGCCCTGCCGGCCGAGAAGTTTTGCAAGCCAACGTGGATTTTGCCGTCGAGAAAAGTTCCCGCCGTCAGCACCACGGTGCGGCTTCTAAACTTGATGCCCACCTGCGTCACCGCACCCACCACTTTGTCGCCCTCGACCATCAGGTCGTCCACTGCTTGCTGAAACAGCCACAAATTGGGCTGGTTTTCCAGCATCCGGCGAATCGCGGCTTTGTACAAAATACGATCTGCCTGCGCCCGGGTGGCGCGCACCGCCGGGCCTTTGGAGCTGTTCAAAATACGAAATTGAATGCCCGCCTCGTCGGTAGCCAGCGCCATTGCGCCGCCCATGGCGTCGACTTCTTTGACCAAATGGCCTTTACCGATTCCGCCAATCGACGGGTTGCAGCTCATCTGGCCCAGGGTTTCAATGTTGTGCGTCAAGAGCAAAGTCTTGCAGCCCATGCGCGCGCTGCTAAGGGCCGCCTCGGTGCCTGCATGGCCACCGCCGACCACGATCACGTCAAATTCTTGGGGATAGAACATTTAAGCCTTCCGTAGGGCCGCCCCAAGGAAGGCTTGCGCCCCCTTGGGGGGCAGAGAAGCAGCAACGCTGCGTTTCGTGGGGGTACACATATCAAGCCTCTATCAATTCAGTTTTCAAACCCACCGCTTGCGCAGCCGTTGCCTGGCGTTTGTCCGCCGTCACAAACAAGTCAACATAGGCCGCTTTTGCAGTGCCAATATGTAGCGCATCCATTGCCCGCAGCCTGCTTACTTCCATGGCAGCAATTGCATACGCCTCGACCCTGCCATCGAGTGCAAACAGAGTAAAACTTTCAAAATCCATCTTCACGACGGCCATGATGCGCGCATAGTCCTCTTCAGTGGCCAGGCCATCGTGACGCTCCCGGTTCAAAGCCGACGCAATCTCTGCCTTGCAATGGCCTGCAACAACCAGTTCGCTGGCAAGCTCACTGACTGCCAACAATTGCGCGCGCCCCGCCTCACGGTTGTAGCGCTTGTATAGCGCTGAGGTGTCCATCAATACCCGCATTACCAGCCCCCCTCGCGCTCTTCAATGATCAATTGAGCGCCCGTCTTACCACCGGGGCGGATGATGTTCAGCGGCTCAATCGGCACCTTCCAGCGTGGCACTTTTTGCGCCGCCTGCGGTTGCATTGGCACCAGCTCAGCGACTGGCTTGCCATGCCGCAAAATGCGCACGGTTTCGCCCTTCTCGACCAGGTCAATCATGGCCGATGCGTTGGCGCGAAACTCACTCAAAGGGACGGTGATAGGGATAGGTTGCATTTTGTACAAAATCGATTGTTTCGTACATTTTACTGACTTTATGGGTGAATCGGTAAACGAGTTAAAAAACTGGAGTTACCCCGCTGCACTAGATGTACATTGGGTAAACTTTTTAGGTGTTCCATGAAGTCCATCACGAGACGCGCTTGTCTCAAAACCGCTAGCGCATTTGCTGCCGCGAGTGCCTTCCCAGCCATCGCTCAAACGCTCTGGCCTAGCAAACCCATTCGCTTGCTCGTGCCATTCGCACCCGGGGGCAGCTCGGAAATTGTGGCGCGGTCAGCCGCCAACGAGATCAGTAAATCCCTCGGTCAAAGCGTGTTTGTGGAGAACAAGCCCGGAGCCAGCGGCAACATTGCCATGGCCGAGTGCGCGCAAAGCCTAGATGCCCACACCATGATTTTGGGCCACATCGGTACCTTTGCCGTCAATCCATTTATCTTCGACAAGCTGCCGTTCGACACCAACAAAGACTTCAAACCCATATCACTGCTGGCCAAGGTGCCCAGCCTGTATGTGGTTAATGCCGACGTGCCCGCCAAAAACCTGAAGGAGTTCATCGCCCTTGCCAAGGCCAAACCCGGCCGCCTGAACTACGGCTCTGCGGGCAACGGCAGCGCCGGGCACCTGGCGTTCGAATATTTGAAAATGGTCAGTGATATGTTTGTGCTGCACGTTCCTTACCGCGGCACCGGCCCACAGCTGACTGACTTGCTCGCGGGGCGGCTAGATGCCGCCAGCGTTGGCGCGCCAGCGATTTTGGCGCACATCAAATCAGGCAAGCTTCGCTGTATCGCCACTGGCACCAAAGAGCGCCTGGCCCAGCTGCCCGACGTGCCCACCGTGGCTGAAAGCGGCTACCCCGGCTTTGAAATGACCCAGTGGTACGGCCTGAACGCGCCCGCCAACATGGGGCAAGCAGCTATTGAAAAAATAGCAAATGCCTGCGCCAAAGCCATGAAGAATCCCCAAGCCACCGAACGCCTGCGGGGCGACACCGCCCTGCCGGTGGGGGACACGCCAGCCCAGTACGCCGCTTTTATCACCACCGAGCAAGCGCGCTGGAAGCTGGTGGCCGCGCGCGCCAAGATCAAGCCTGATTGATGCGCTGCCCAATTCACACCGCTTCACCGCCAGCGCTGCATGAATAATGAGAATCTGATGGATATCCGTTATTTGGGGCGGGTCGACTACCTGCCGACTTACGCAGCCATGCAGGCGTTCACTACCACCCGTGTGCTGACGGCAACTCAAAATACCGCTCAAATAGCCCCGCAGCCCACAGAATACCTGGGCAACCAGCTATGGATATGCGAGCATCCAGCCGTCTACACACAAGGGCTGGCGGGTAAGGTCGAACACGTTTTAAACCCTGGTAACATACCGGTGGTGCAAACCGACCGGGGCGGGCAGGTGACGTTTCATGGGCCGGGGCAGGTGGTGGCTTATCCTCTGATTGATCTAAAGGCGGCGGGTTATTACGTCAAAGAATACGTTTACCGAGTGGAAGAATCGGTCATCAAAACGCTGGCGCATTTTGGTGTCACGGGGCACCGGGTCAGTGGCGCGCCGGGAATTTACGTGCGGCTGGATGATCCGTTTAGCCATGCGCGGCTGCACGCTCCCCGCCCCGCGTATTTGGGGTCAGATCCCGCAGCGAAGCGTAGTGGCTCTGACCCCGAATACGCTGACTCCGTATTCTCAGGCGTAGGCAAAATCGCGGCCCTCGGCATCAAGGTCAGCCGCCACTGCACGTACCACGGCTTAGCACTGAATGTGGCGATGGACTTAGAACCTTTCTCACGCATCAACCCCTGCGGCTATGCGGGCTTGAAAACGGTGGACTTGCGATCCGTGGGGGTGGATGTTAACTTTAGCGATGTCGCAGTTGTGTTGGCTCAAAAGCTGGTGGCGTATTTGTCACCGTGATTTTGATCAGAAAACTTGTAAGAAATAGCTCGTCAGTACGACCAACCTAGTTAACTTCAAAGGATAGCCTCATGTTTAAACGCACCGCTCTCGTCTGCATCGCCTCCGCCAGCCTGATGCTTTTAGCCAGCGCCGCCCACGCGCTGACGACCAAGCCATTCAGCGATGCGGAGTTTGCCCAGCTCCAAGCTGAAGGCAAGCCAGTAGCCATTCACTTCACCGCCCCCTGGTGCCCAACTTGCAAGGTGCAAGACAAGTCTTTGGCTGTGCTGGATGCCGACCCTACCTTAAAAAACGTCACGATTTTAAAATCTGACTATGACCAAAGCAAGGCGCTGCAAAAGCAGATGAACGTCAAATCGCAGTCCACTTTTGTGGTGTTCAAAGGCAAGGCTGAAGTGGCTCGCAACAGCGGCGCGACCGATGCGCCAGAGATCAAAACCCTGCTGACCAAAGCCTTGTAAGCCTCTAGGCCCAGCGAGGGGCGGCTCTGGGCGACAATACCGGGTATGAGCACTCAAGACGTTGTCAGGGACATCCAAAGCCAGGCCGACTACAACCCGTTGGCTAAGCAAAAAGCAGCGGCCAAGTTGTCGCGTATTCCGGTCAAGGTCGAGTCGGCCCCGCTGCTGAAAAAGCCTGACTGGATACGCGTTAGGGCAGGCTCGCCCACCACCCGGTTTTACGAGATCAAGCAGATCTTGCGCGAGAACAAGCTCAACACCGTGTGCGAAGAAGCCAGCTGCCCCAACATCGGCGAGTGCTTTGGCAAGGGCACGGCGACCTTCATGATCATGGGCGACAAGTGCACCCGGCGCTGCCCATTTTGCGATGTTGGCCACGGCCGGCCGGACCCGCTGGATGCAGACGAACCGCTCAATCTGGCCAAAACCATTGCAGCGTTAAAGCTCAAATATGTCGTCATCACCAGTGTGGACCGCGACGATTTGCGTGACGGCGGCAGCGGGCATTTTGTAGAATGCATCAGCAAAATCCGCGAACTGTCACCCGCCACGACGATTGAGATCTTGGTGCCTGACTTCAGGGGCCGCGACGATCGTGCGCTGGAGATTTTGAAAGCCGCGCCACCGGATGTGATGAACCACAATTTGGAGACCACCGCCCGCCTGTACAAAGAAGCGCGCCCCGGCAGCGACTACCAGTTCTCATTAAACCTGCTCAAAAAGTTCAAAGCCTTGCACCCGAGCGTGCCGACCAAAAGCGGCATCATGGTCGGCCTGGGCGAGACCGATGAAGAGATTTTGCAAGTCATGCGCGATATGCGCGCGCACGACATCAATATGCTGACGATTGGCCAGTATCTGGCCCCGTCAATGAGCCATCTGCCCGTGCGCCGCTATGTGCACCCCGACACCTTCAAAATGTTTGAAGCTGAGGCCTACAAAATGGGCTTTACCCATGCGGCAGTGGGCGCAATGGTCAGGTCAAGCTACCACGCGGATGAGCAGGCCCACGCAGCTGGTGTTGTTGATAAAACGGCGGGTGTCGTTGACAACGCCATCGGTTGATCGGCAGCTCAACGTTGTTTCACGCCTTTTCGGCTCTTTTACTGACGTTTTAGCGTTGTAGCCCAATAAATTCAAGCGCATTCTGCTACTCATTCCGTAGCAAAACTACAGCAGCGCAGCCGGATCCTCGCTGCCCAGCACCAGCTCGGCCCACGGCTTGAGCTTGCCAGTGTCAGACCGCAATATTTGTTGCTTGACTGCCAAAATTTGCGACGGGTGCATGGAAAAGCTGCGCAGCCCCAGGCCCAGCAGCAGTTTGGTCATGGTCACGTCACCGGCCATTTCACCGCAGATGCTGACGCCTTTGCCCTGAGCGTTGCATTCGGCAATCGTGTCGGCAATCAGCCGCAGCACAGCAGGATGACAAGGGTCGTACAGGTGGGCGACGGACTCGTCGGCGCGGTCAATCGCCAGCGTGTATTGAATTAAATCGTTGGTACCAATTGACAAAAAGTCGAAGTATTTCAAAAACATTTTCAGGGTCAGCGCCGCCGCTGGTATCTCAATCATCGCGCCCAGGCGTACTGTGCCGTAGGCTACGCCCTGGTTGTTCAGCTGCACCCTGGCGCGGTCTAGCAGCAGCAGGGTTTGTTTGATCTCGCTCGCATGCGCCAGCATCGGCACCAGCAAGTTGACCTGGCCATGCGCAGCCGCCCTGAGAATCGCACGCAGTTGGGTTAAAAACATCGGTGGGTCGGCCAACGACCAGCGAATGGCGCGCAGCCCTAGTGCGGGGTTCAGGTGCGTGTCTTGCGCCTTGTCCATGCGGTCAACGCGGTCCAGTGGTTTGTCTGCGCCAATATCAACCGTGCGAATCGTGACGGGCAAGCCTCGCATACCTTCAATCGCTTGGCGGTAGGCGTTATATTGCTCTTCCTCGTTCGGCAGCTTGCCGGCGCGCCCCATGAACAAAAATTCACTGCGAAACAAGCCGACACCCACCGCCCCAGCTTTCACTGCGCCCAGCGTGTCGCCCGGCAGTTCAATGTTGGCCAACAGCTCAATGCGCTGGTTGTCCAGTGTGACGGCGGCGGTGTGTTTCAGGCGGCTTAGGCGCTCGCGTTCTAGCTCTCCCTGGCGCTGCTTAAAACCATATTCAGCCAAAATAATCGGCGACGGGTCAACAATTAAAATGCCCGCGTCACCGTCAATGATGACCCAGTCGTCTTGCTCGATCAGTTGGCTGGCACTGCGTGCGCCAACCACGGCCGGGATGTCCATGCTGCGCGCCACAATGGCGGTGTGTGACGTTTTGCCGCCCACATCGGTGGCAAACCCAGCAAACAAGCTTTGCTTGAACTGCAACATGTCGGCGGGTGAGATGTCATGCGCGATCAGCACCAGCGGCACATCAATCGTGTCGTCTAGTAGCAAGCCTTGGTCTGATTTTTTACGGCTGGCCCCGGCTTGCTGCACTGGTTGTAGCGGCGACGCCATGCCCTTCATGCGCCGCAAGATGCGCTCCACGACTTGCTCCAGGTCTGCCTTGCGCTCCCGCAGGTACTCGTCTTCCATGTCGTCAAACTGGCGTGCAATGGTTTCGTACTGTGTGGTCAGCGCCCATTCGGCGTTGTAGCGCCGCTCGGTGATCCATTTTTTGACGCCGCCAATCAGCTGGTCGTCTTGCAGTAGCATCAGGTGTACATCGAGCAGCGCTGATATTTCATGCGGCGCGTCTTTGGGCAAGTCATGCTGCAAGCGGGTGATTTCTTCGACTACAGCGTTGCGTGCGGTGCGCACCCGGGAGATTTCTAAATCCGTCTTGTCGGCATCGATAAAGTAGTGCGCCACATCAGCACGGCTAGACGCGACCAGCACGGCACGGCCAATCGCGATACCGCGAGAGACTGCCAAGCCGTGAACTGAAAACGTCATCCGCAGAGCCTCCATTTCAACCTTCCCCAGAAAGGGGAAGGAGTCATAAGGCGTTGCCCCTTCCCACCTTTGGGGAAAGGCTGGGACGGGGGCAGCGCACGTAGAAACTTAAACAACATGCCTACTCCCCTTCGCCAAACTTGTCGTGAATGAGGGTTAACAAAGCATCCATCGCCACCTGTTCATCCGCACCAATTGTTTCAACAACAACGGTACTGCCCATACCCGCAGCCAGCATCATCACACCCATGATGCTTTTGGCGTTCACGCGGCGCTCTGACTTGCTCATCCACACCTCGCAGGCAAAGCTGCCGGCCAGCTTGGTGAGCTTGGCGGATGCGCGTGCGTGCAGGCCGAGCTTATTGCTGATGGTCGTGGTCGTTTGGATCATGTTTTCTTTTGGCCTGATTTTGTGGTGCGGTGATGGCCACTTGCATCACGCCCTGGGTGCCACCTGCCAGCGCCCGCACTACCAGCGCGTCCAGTGGCTCGTGGCGGTACGACACGGTGCGTAGCAGCATGGGCAGATTGATGCCTGCTATGAGTTTTGAATTAACGCCGTCCACCAGCTTTTGCGCCACGTTGCAGGGCGTGGCGCCAAAAACGTCGGTTAACACCAGCGCATGGGACGTGCCCATGTGCTTGAATATCATGCGCGCTTGGGCCAGGGTTTCCTCGGGCGGCATATTCGGCTGTACGTCCAGTGCCACCACGCCTGCCGGATTGTCGGGAAAGACATGTAGCACGCATTGGCGCAAGGCAGATGCCAGCGGCGCATGCGCGATGATGAAAATGCCATTCATAACTTCGAATTATCAACTTTTGAATATAAAAAATAGCCATATGCTGCAACTGCGCAACACAAAAACATGCTGAAAGCCGCCTGAAAGCTGGCAATGCGGGCTAAGCCCAGCCCAGCAAAGGCATCAACCAGCAGGCCAATGCCCCACTGCACCGTGAACACGCCCGAGAAAATCACCAAGTTAAACCCCGACAACGCTCGCCCGGCAAGCGCTGGTTTAAACGCCATGCCCACCGCCGGCTGCGACAAACTGATGACGGTAGAGGCTACGCAAAATGCCGTCCAGCCCAGCCAGCCAGTGGATGCGCCGCCCCAAATATCACCCGCCAAAATAAGCAAACTAACTGGTACGCCCCAGGTTATCAGGCGGTCAGTGTGCCAGCCGCGCTTGGCAAGATAGGGGTTTGCCAAGCCCCAACTCCAAAACGTCACCAACATGGCGCTATTCAGGTAGAAAAGCCCGGTTGCAGCTTGCAAGGGCGTGTAGCCTGCTACTTTGATCATCCACGGCCCTGCCCACAGCGTTTGAATCGCCACCAGGCCGCCGTAGTTGATGAACGCCAACGGCGCCATTTTTTGGAAGTAGCGGTTAGCCCAGACTTGCCCGTAGTCAGGGGGTGAATCCGTTTTTGACGGTGTCTCAAGCGTCCAGCGGGGCACCACAAACGCAATCACCAGCATGGCTAAAAAAA
>JAYWFR010000223.1:0-3539 GCA_043778695.1 Polaromonas sp.
TCTTGCGGCAGACGCGCCAATATGTCGGCATCGCTTCCTCGAACGTCGATCTCGACAACTTGACCAGTCTGGTCGCAAAAAGTCAGCAGCGGATTGGTAACGCCGGTCGCCTCGGCTTGTTTTACTGCTAATGCGTTGACCTTCAAGCTGCCAGAGGTGATGCGCTCGTGGCCGACGAAGCTGGTGTAGGAAGGCGTAGCGGTATCAAGCACGGTAAGGTCAGTTTTGAATTTAAAGAACGAATAATACCCGGATGAAATTATTTAGTCAATAATACCCGGATGAAAGTCGTGATGCCGCTCTTTGATTGACAAATCAGCAGCGCCAAGGCCTCCTCGGTCTTGCTTTACAACACCGAGGTGACTGTGTCGGGGACTGCGCCTTGCCGCAGCACCCAATGTTACAAATGCCTTCAGTTCTGAAAGAAAATTGACTCCCGAAGGTTGTTGCCAACGAAAGTCCGCAACTTCACCAATGCCGTCCTTGCAGAAAGCGCAGGTGCGGCAACCACTGGCAAGCGGACACGTGCACACTTTGCACCACTGTCCGAATTCAAGGCGCGATTTTCCAGACTAGCGCTGGCTAAACTGGCGTTGAATGCGGCTGCGGTGGAATTGGCCAATCTTTTGCGAGGCAAAGATTCCTAAGTTCCGATGAAACGGGTAACTGATCACATCCTGACGGCACGCCACAGCATCACGACGCCGTCCCAAGCATTCAGCTTAGGCCGCTGCCGCAAAGTGGCAAATTGAAGCTGCTCAATTTTTTCAGCAATCCGCAATCCGCCTTGCACCACCAAGCGCAGTTCCCAGCCCGCGCGGCCGGGCACTTTTTTCACCAGTTTTGCGCCGCGTTGCATCAGCGTTTGCGCCCAGGCAACGTTGGCGGCAATCAGTGCGGTCGTGGCTGGGGTCACCTCACGCCGTAGCAGTTGCGCAACATCCACACCATGCTGCGCAAACCCATCTGCAGGCAGGTAAATTCGGCCACGTGGGATGTCTTGACTCAGGTCTTGCCAAAAATTAACCAGTTGCAGCGCGGTGCAAATGCAGTCGCTTTGCACCAGCGACTCGGCATCAGTGACCTTGTACAAATGCAGCAGCAGCCTGCCCACTGGGTTGGCCGACCGGCGGCAGTAGTCCAGCAGTTCAGCCTGGCTGCTGTACCGCGTCTTGGTCACGTCTTGTTCAAACGCGCTGAGCAAATCTGTCAGCAAATCAACGGGCAAAGCGTATTTTTGAATCATGCTTTGCAGGGGCACAAAAACGGCTGCCCAACGGCTTGATGTGGGCACGCCAGCAGCGCATGCGGCAAGGTCAGAGCGAAAGGCCGCTACATCAGCCAAGCGCGCTGCGAATGTTGCATCGCCTTCGTCGACCAGGTCATCAGCCGTACGGGCAAACCAATAAATCGCCCTGATGGCTGGGCGCAGAGCGGGCGGGCACAAAAATGAGGCAACCGGGAAGTTCTCGTAATGGTCTACGCCGTGCGTTGGGCGGGCGGTAAATGTCATCGGGGAGATTGTCGCTTGACAAAACCACTGGCTTATCCTAAATTACTAACCCATTAGTCAGTAACTTGGAAATTTACTTGGTAAACGACTTGATTACTAGGTTGGCCGCAAGCTTAGCGCGTCATTGAAATCCGCTTGAAATCATCATGAAAAACATCACCCTTATTTTTGTTGCCTTGGCCAGTTTGACCGCGTGCTCCAAGCCCGCCCCGCCTGAAGAACCAATTCGAGCTGTCAAGGTGCTGACAGTCGGCGTCAACAACTTTTCGTCAGGTTACGAGTTTGCCGGCGAGGTCAAAGCGCAAGTGGAGTCGCGCCTTAGTTTCAGGGTGGGCGGCAAAATTATCAAGCGTCAGGCCGAGCTGGGCCAGCGCGTCGCGGTGGGGCAGGTGCTGGCCCAACTTGACCCGCAAGACTACAAGCTGGCGGCTGACGCGGCCCGGGCGCAACTGCAAGTGGCCGCCACCAACCGCGACCTGGCCGCTGCCGACTTCAAGCGCTACGCAGCGCTGAAAGAACAAAACTTCATCAGCGGTGCTGAGCTAGAGCGACGTGACAGCGTGTTAAAGGCCGCGCAAGCCCAAGTTGACCAAGCGCGATCGCAACTGGCGGTGCAGGGTAATCAAGCCACCTATGCAGTCCTCAAAGCTGACGTAGCCGGGGTGGTGACGGCAATTGAAGCCGAGCCAGGCCAGGTGGTAGCAGCGGGCACGCCGGTGGTACGCATCGCGGCTGACGGCCCGCGCGACGTGGTTTTTGCGGTGCCTGAAGACAAGGTGGCCAGCATCAAGCAAGGCATGGCGGTCAAGGTGCGCGGCTGGGCGCAGGACGCCCAAGCTGCGCTGCTGCCAGCCAAAGTACGCGAGGTGTCGGCCAGCGCTGACCCCGCCACACGCACCTACCAAGTCAAGCTGGTGCTGAGCAGCGCAGCGACCCCGCCGCCGCTGGGCGCTACGGTTTACGTGCTGCCCGAGGGCTTGGGCGGCGTGCAGGGCATGCCAGTCATCAAGCTGCCCACAAGTGCCCTGCGGCAAGACGGCCAAGCCAGCGCCGTTTGGCTGCTGGACAAAGTCAGCATGACGGTCAAATCGCAAACCGTACAAATCGCCACCGCCGACGGCAACGACGCGGTAATTGCCGCAGGCCTACAGCCCGGCATGCTGGTGGTCAGCAGTGGTGTGCATGTATTGTCACCCGGCCAAAAAGTCACTATTTATCAAGAAAAACCGGCTGTGGCCCAAGAAATACGTGGGCAGACAGCTATCAATCCAGTAGCAAGTGACGCGGCTGCAGTCAAACTATCAGCGCCAGCACTTAGCGCATCAGCAGCAAAGTAGTCCAGCATGCAAGCTACACCCCCTAAGGCTGATGCGCAGCCATCTAAATTTAACTTATCAAAATGGGCGCTGGACCACCCAGCCCTGACGCGCTACCTGATGCTGGTGCTGATGCTGCTCGGCTTTGCTGCGTACTTTCAGCTTGGCCAGGACGAAGACCCGCCGTTCACTTTTCGCGCGATGGTGGTGCGTACCAACTGGCCCGGCGCGACTGCTCAGCAGGTGGCCGAGCAGGTCACAGACAAAATCGAACGCACGCTGCAAGAAGTGCCGTATGCCGACAAAATCCGCAGCTATTCAAAGCCGGGTGAGTCGCAAATTATTTTCCAGGTCAAAGACGTCATCAAAGGCGCGGACGTGACCAACACCTGGTACACGGTGCGCAAAAAGATTGGCGACATGCGGGCGACGCTGCCTGCGGGTATTCAGGGCCCGTTTTTCAACGACGACTTCGGCGATGTGTACGGCGTGATTTACGCGATTGAATCGGACGGCTTTAACTATGCTGAAGTCAAAGCCTTTACCGACGATGTGCGCCAGCAACTGTTGCGCGTCACTGATGTGTCCAAAGTTGAGCTGTTTGGCGTGCAGGACGAAAAAGTATTTATTGAGATTTCGCAAAAGCGCTTGGCGCAGTTAGGCCTGGACTTCAACCAAGTCTTAAGCCAATTGGCCCAGCAAAACGCGGT
>JAYWFR010000224.1:0-8340 GCA_043778695.1 Polaromonas sp.
CGGCTCCATCAAGCCCCACACCCACTTTACTGGCGAGATCTATGTGCTGTCCAAAGACGAGGGTGGTCGCCACACGCCGTTCTTCAACAACTACCGCCCGCAGTTTTACTTCCGCACGACGGACGTAACGGGTGCCATTGAGTTGCCAGAAGGCAAAGAGATGGTGATGCCAGGCGACAACGTGAGCATTACGGTCAAGCTGATCAACCCGATTGCAATGGAAGAAGGCCTGCGCTTTGCTATCCGCGAGGGTGGCAAGACCGTTGGGGCTGGGGTTGTGGCTAAGATTTTGGCTTAGGTAAGAAAAAGGATTTTTGAAGGGGCATAGCTCAATTGGCAGAGCGTCGGTCTCCAAAACCGAAGGTTGTAAGTTCGATTCTTACTGCCCCTGCCACCGGCACCTATCAGGCGTGATGGTGGTGGATGGTTAGATAAGCTAAAAACAAGCCCGATGCGAGCCAAAAGCTTGCATCGGGCTTAGGTGTCTTAAGTGGCATGCGTAGGTTAAACAGGACATTCGGTAATCATGGCTTCTACTCAAGTTGAAACGGTCAGTACCACAGCAGACAAAGCCAAATTGGGTTTGGCGGTAGCGCTGCTGTTGGGCTCTTTGGCCAGCTTTTACCTTCTTGCAAAACAGGGTCAGATCGCACAATGGGGCGCGCTGCTGGCTTGCTTGGTGGCAGCCGTCGCTGTGTTCATGTCGTCTGAGTCGGGTAAGCAGTTTCTGGCATTTGGCCGCGATTCCGTGCGTGAGGTTAAAAAAGTCGTCTGGCCTGCACGTAAAGAAGCGATGCAAATGACGGCCTACGTGTTCGCTTTTGTGGTCGTGATGGCGATGTTTTTGTGGCTGACTGACAAGACGCTCGAATGGGTGTTTTATGACTTGTTGTTGGGATGGAAAAAATAATGAGTGATCTCAATGCGATAGTGGTAAACGAGTTTGTGCCTGGCACATCCCTCAGTCCGGCTGAGGGCATGAATTGGTATGTTGTTCATGCGTATTCGGGTATGGAAAAAGCTGTGGAGCGCAACATCACCGAGCGTATCAACCGTGCGGGCATGCAGTCCAAGTTTGGTCGCTTTTTAGTGCCGACAGAAGAAGTGGTTGAAATCAAAAACGGCCAGAAAAAAACAACAGAACGCCGCTTTTTCCCGGGTTATGTGTTGGTCGAAATGACCATGGACGACGAGAGCTGGCACTTGGTGAAGCACACCAACAAAGTGACTGGGTTTGTAGGCGGCGCGAAAAATCGGCCGTCCCCAATTTCTGAAGGCGACGTGCAAAAAATCGTCAGTCAAATGCAGGTGGGCACCGACAAACCACGTCATAAAATTGAGTTCGAGGTGGGTGAGTACGTGCGTGTCAAAGACGGCCCGTTCACTGATTTCAATGGCACGGTGGAAGAAGTCAACTACGACAAAAACAAGGTCCGTGTGTCGGTCACCATTTTCGGACGCGCCACACCGGTTGAGCTGGAATTCAGTCAGATCGAAAAGACGTGAGTCGACATCAGTTTTGCGCTTTGCAACTCGGCGCGGATGGTTTGTAAAAGCCATTTTTTGAGTTGTGTAACCCCCGGGAAGCTTGGGTAACTGCTCTGGCAGTTGGCAGGCGTTATCACCCGCAAGGAGAAAAGTATGGCGAAAAAAATCGTCGGCTTCATCAAGCTGCAAGTGCCAGCTGGTAAGGCCAACCCGTCCCCACCGATCGGCCCGGCTTTGGGTCAGCGCGGCTTGAACATCATGGAGTTCTGCAAGGCATTCAATGCGCAGACCCAAGGTATCGAGCCAGGTCTGCCGTTGCCAGTGATCATCACTGCATTTGCCGACAAGAGCTTTACCTTCATCATCAAAACAGCACCTGCTGTGACGCTGATCAAGAAAGCCATCAAGCTTGACAAGGGCTCATCGACGCCGCATACCGTTAAGGTTGGCAAAATCACCCGTGCTCAGTTGGAAGAAATCGCGAAGCACAAAATGAAAGACATGACGGCTGCTGACCTCGACGCAGCAGTTCGCACAATTGCCGGTTCGGCCCGTTCCATGGGCGTTACGGTGGAAGGTGTTGTATGAGCAAGTTAACCAAACGCCAAAAGACTGTCGGCGACAAAATTGACAGCAACAAGTTGTACCCGCTGGGTGATGCCCTGGGTCTGGTAAAAGAATTCGCGGTTGCCAAGTTTGATGAATCCATCGATGTGGCCGTGCAGCTTGGTATTGATGCCAAGAAATCTGACCAGGTCGTTCGCGGTGCAGTCGTGTTGCCTAATGGCACCGGTAAAACCAAGCGCGTTGCCGTGTTTGCGCAGGGTGCCAAAGCCGAAGAAGCCAAAGCTGCCGGTGCTGATATTGTTGGTATGGACGACTTGGCCGCTGACATCAAAGCCGGCAAGATGGACTTTGACGTCGTGATTGCCTCGCCAGACGCGATGCGTATCGTCGGTACGCTGGGTCAAATTCTCGGCCCACGCGGCCTGATGCCTAACCCCAAGGTTGGCACCGTGACGCCCGATGTGGCAACGGCAGTGAAAAACGCCAAAGCTGGTCAAGTCCAGTTCCGAGTTGACAAAGCCGGTATCGTGCACGGCACGATTGGCCGCCGTTCGTTTGACACCGACAAGTTGCAGGGAAACCTGGCTGCGCTGGTGGACGCCTTGATCAAGGCCAAGCCAGCATCAAGCAAAGGCGTTTATCTTCGCAAGGTCGCGGTGTCGTCAACGATGGGTGTGGGCGTTCGCGTTGACACGCAAACCATCGCAGCCTAATTGAAGAGATTTGGGTGGCTCAAAAGAGCTGCCTGGAGTGGTGGGTTGCTGGAGTTGTAAAACTTTGGCAGGCCATCCAGGACCGTTGGTGTGACAGGGTTTAAAACCCGTTGCTTAATTGATCTTGAAGGAGATCGGCCAACGCAGATGGCGTGCCCGCTGCTTGAATGGTTTAAAAACCTTGATAACAGTTGGTCGCTGAATGTGGCAGTTGTCAGCATCATGAAAATGCATGCAGGCGACATTTTTAAGGAGTAGACCTTGAGTCTCAATCGCAGTGAGAAACAAGCCGTTATTGATGAAGTGACTGGCCTCGCAGCCAAAGCACAAACGCTGGTGATGGCGGAATACCGCGGTATCACGGTCGCTGACATGACCAAACTACGCAGCCAGGCTCGTGGCCTCGGCGTGACGCTAAGTGTGTTGAAAAACACTTTGGCTCGCCGTGCCATGATTGGTAGCCCGTTTGAAGTTGTGGCTGACCAGATGACCGGACCGCTGATCTACGGTTTTTCTGTCGATGCAGTAGCTGCCGCAAAAGTGGTGGCTGACTTTGCTAAAACCAACGACAAGTTGGTGATTCGCGGTGGTGCATTTGCAGGCAAAACTTTAGACGTGAACGGCGTGAAGCAACTGGCAAGCATTCCTTCGAAAGAAGTATTGCTGGCTCAGATCTGTGGCCTCTTGATGTCGCCGATTTCGCGTACAGCCGTTGTGCTGGGCGCGTTGGCGGCGAAAAAAGGTGGCGGCGGCGCCCCTGCAGCTGATGAAGCTGTGGCCGAAGCTGTAGCAGCGTAAATTAAACCAATTGATATCTAGGAAAATTTAAAATGGCATTCGATAAAGACGCATTTTTGACCTCGCTTGACAGCATGACGGTCATGGAACTCAACGAACTGGTGAAAGCCATCGAAGAGAAATTTGGCGTGAGCGCAGCCGCTATGGCCGCTCCTGCTGCTGGTGGTGGTGGCGGTGCAGCCGCAGCAGTTGAAGAGAAAACCGACTTCAACGTCGTGTTGCTCGAAGCTGGCGCCCAGAAAGTGCAAGTTATTAAAGCGGTTCGCGAACTGACCGGTCTGGGGCTGAAAGAGGCCAAAGATCTGGTGGACGGCGCGCCAAAGAATGTCAAAGAAGGCATTCCAAAGGCCGACGCCGAAGCCGCCAAGAAGAAGCTTGAAGAAGCTGGCGCGAAAGTCGAACTTAAGTAATTGCTTGTGTTCGCGGAGGCTGGAAGTTCTTGAAAAGGGCTTCCAGCCTTTTGTGATTGTCCCTTTGGAGCCCCTTTGGTTTATGAGCGTACTGAAAAGCTGATACAACAGTCTGCTCCTCAGTGCTTTCTGAATTTCGACGACAGAAAGAACCTTGGTTCGGGTGACGTGCAATGCGTCACCGTCCGCCATGGTTGGTAGCGGCCAACCACCAAGCCCGCTCGCATACACCTGTGTATAAGAGCAGATAGTCACCAGAACAGTTTGCTTTAGCCCATCACGCGGAGAACTCATGGCATATTCATTCACCGAACGTAAACGCATTCGCAAAAGCTTTGGCAGCCGCGAAAGTGTATTGGCTGTCCCTTATTTGCTGCAAATGCAAAAAGACGCCTACACCGCGTTTTTGCAGGCTGACAAGTCACCCAAAGCACGTACCTTAGAAGGCCTGCAAGCGGCATTTGACAACGCTTTTCCTATCGTGTCGCACAACGGTTTTGTCGAGATGAAATTTCTCGAATACAACCTGGCAAAACCCGCATTTGATGTGCGTGAATGCCAGACGCGCGGTTTGACATTTGCCTCAGCCGTGCGCGCCAAAGTGCAGCTGATTATTTATGACCGTGAATCTTCAACATCACAGTCCAAAGTTGTCAAAGAAGTTAAAGAGCAAGAAGTCTACATGGGCGAAGTGCCCCTGATGACCGATAAAGGCTCGTTCGTGATCAACGGTACCGAGCGCGTGATCGTGTCCCAGTTGCACCGCTCGCCCGGCGTGTTTTTTGAGCACGACAAGGGCAAAACCCATAGCTCGGGCAAGTTGCTGTTCTCGGCTCGCATCATCCCGTATCGCGGTTCATGGCTCGACTTCGAGTTTGACCCGAAAGACATTTTGTACTTCCGGGTTGACCGCCGCCGCAAAATGCCGGTCACGATTTTGCTCAAGGCCATCGGCCTGAATCACGAATCCATCCTGGCAAACTTCTTTGTGTTCGACCATTTCCGTTTGATGGACAGTGGCGCGCAAATGGAATTTGTCGCCGAGCGTATGCGCGGCGAAGTCGCCCGTTTTGACATTACCGACAAGTCGGGCAAAGTGGTGGTTGCCAAAGACAAGCGCATCACCGTGCGCCATACCCGCGAGCTGGAAACCAGTGGCACCAACAGCATCAGCGTGCCAGAAGACTTTTTGTTGGGCCGTGTCGTTGCCAAAAATATTGTCGAAGCTGACACCGGCGAAATCATTGCAAAGGCTAACGACGAGCTGACCGATGTGCTGCTGAAAAAACTCCGAGTCGCTGGCGTGCAAGACCTGCAGGTTTTGTACACCAACGAACTGGATCAAGGCTCATACATTTCGCAAACGCTGCGTTCGGACGAAACAGCTGACGAGTTTGCAGCACGTGTTGCCATCTACCGCATGATGCGCCCCGGCGAGCCGCCGACTGAAGACGCGGTTCAGGCACTGTTCCAGCGCCTGTTCTACAACCCCGACACGTACGACCTGTCACGCGTTGGCCGCATGAAGTTCAACGCCAGAGTGGGCCGTGATGTGTCGACTGGCCCAATGGTCATGACCAACGAAGACATCTTGGCGGTCGTCAAGATTCTGGTCGACTTGCGTAACGGCAATGGCGAAGTCGATGACATTGACCACCTCGGCAATCGCCGTGTGCGCTGTGTTGGCGAGCTGGCAGAAAACCAGTACCGCACCGGTTTGGCGCGGATTGAGAAGGCCGTCAAAGAGCGCTTGGGTCAGGCCGAGCAAGAGCCTTTGATGCCGCATGACTTGATCAACAGCAAGCCAATTTCCGCCGCGCTCAAAGAGTTCTTCGGTGCGTCGCAGTTGTCGCAGTTCATGGACCAGACCAATCCATTGGCCGAGATCACCCACAAACGCCGTGTATCGGCCCTTGGCCCCGGCGGTTTGACCCGCGAGCGCGCAGGCTTCGAAGTGCGTGACGTTCACGTGACCCACTACGGCCGCGTGTGCCCGATCGAAACACCCGAAGGTCCGAACATCGGTCTGATCAATTCACTGGCTCTGTACGCTCGTTTGAACGAATACGGCTTTATTGAAACACCGTACCGTCAAGTGGTTGACAGCAAGGTCACGATGCAAATCGATTACCTGTCTGCAATTGAAGAAGGCAAATATGTGATCGCTCAGGCCAATGCTGCGCTGGACAAAGAAGGCAAGCTCACTGGCGATTTGGTCTCTGCCCGCGAAAACGGCGAATCGATTTTGGTCGGCGCTGAGCGCGTTCAATACATGGACGTGTCACCCGCACAGATCGTGTCTGTTGCCGCGTCGCTAGTTCCTTTCCTAGAGCACGATGATGCCAACCGCGCGCTGATGGGCGCCAACATGTCACGCCAGGCAGTGCCCGTTCTGCGGCCTGAAAAGCCATTGGTTGGCACTGGTATCGAGCGCGTAGCTGCGGTTGACTCTGGCACAGTAGTAACCGCAACACGCGGCGGTATTGTTGACTATGTTGACGCCACCCGCATCGTGGTGCGTGTGCACGACGCTGAAGCTCTGGCCGGTGAAGTGGGTGTGGACATCTACAACCTCATCAAATACCAGCGCTCCAACCAGAACACAAACATTCACCAGCGTCCTATCGTCAAGATGGGCGACAAGCTTGCCAAGGGTGATGTGATTGCAGACGGCGCGTCAACTGACCTGGGCGAAATCGCCATTGGTCAGAACATGCTGATTGCCTTCATGCCATGGAACGGCTACAACTTCGAAGACTCGATTTTGATCAGCGAACGGGTGGTGGCTGAAGACCGATACACCTCGATTCACATCGAAGAACTCGTCGTGATGGCGCGTGACACCAAGCTCGGCAGCGAGGAGATAACCCGTGATATTCCCAATCTGTCTGAGCACCAGCTCAACCGCTTGGATGAATCCGGCATTATTTATGTCGGTGCTGAAGTCCAGCCCGGTGACACGCTGGTCGGCAAGGTCACGCCAAAAGGCGAAACCACGCTGACACCGGAAGAAAAATTGTTGCGCGCGATTTTTGGCGAAAAAGCCAGCGACGTGAAAGACACTTCACTGCGCGTGAGCCAGGGTTCGCGCGGCACCGTGATTGACGTGCAGGTCTTCACTCGTGAAGGCATCGTGCGCGACAAGCGTGCCCAGCAGATCATTGACGACGAGCTCAAGCGCTACCGCCTGGACTTGAATGACCAGCTGCGCATTGTTGAAGCCGATGCGTTTGACCGGATTGAAAAGCTGCTGAACGGCAAGGTCGCCAACGGCGGCCCGCAAAAGCTGGCCAAAGGCACCAAAATCGACAAGACCTATCTGGCTGGCGTTGAGAAGTTTCACTGGTTTGACGTGCGCCCAGCTGATGACGATGTTGCTGCGCAGCTCGAAAGTATCAAAAACTCGATGGAGCAAACGCGTCACAGCTTTGACTTGTCCTTTGAAGAAAAGCGCAAAAAGCTCACCCAAGGCGATGAGTTGCCAGCAGGCGTGCTCAAAATGGTCAAGGTGTACCTGGCGGTAAAACGCCATTTGCAACCTGGCGACAAAATGGCCGGCCGACACGGTAACAAGGGTGTGGTGTCAAAGATCGTTCCAGTCGAAGACATGCCGCACATGGCTGATGGCACACCCTGCGACATCGTGCTGAACCCGCTGGGCGTGCCATCGCGCATGAACGTCGGGCAGGTGCTTGAAGTCCACCTGGGCTGGGCCGCCAAAGGCCTGGGCCAGCGGATTGGCGATATGCTGCAAGCCGAAGCAAAAGTGGCTGAAGTGCGCAGCCTGCTTGACACCGTGTATAACAAATCAGGCCGTGCTGAAGACTTGTCCAAGCTGTCGGATGTACAAGTTCTTGAGATGGCGGGTAACTTGTCAGGCGGCGTGCCGTTTGCTACCCCTGTGTTTGACGGCGCATCCGAGCTAGAGATCATGGAAATGCTGCAACTGGCCTATCCTGCTGATGTGGCCAAGGCCAAAGGCTTGACAGCGACCCGCACGCAAGCTCAGTTGTATGACGGCTGCACTGGTGATGCTTTTGAGCGCACCACCACCGTCGGCTACATGCACTTCTTGAAGTTGCACCACTTGGTGGACGACAAGATGCATGCCCGCTCAACTGGCCCCTACTCGCTGGTCACGCAGCAACCCCTGGGCGGCAAAGCCCAATTTGGTGGCCAGCGTTTTGGCGAGATGGAGGTGTGGGCGCTGGAAGCGTACGGCGCTTCTTACGTGTTGCAAGAAATGCTCACTGTTAAGTCAGACGACGTGGTGGGCCGCACCAAGGTGTACGAGAGCATCGTCAAAGGCGAACACGCGATCACAGCCGGTATGCCCGAGTCGTTCAACGTGCTGGTCAAAGAGA
>JAYWFR010000225.1:0-3508 GCA_043778695.1 Polaromonas sp.
GCAACTTCTGCACCGTGGTAGTCAGCCGGAAAGCTCAGGGGGAAGGTTTTGCTTTCGCCGGTTTTCATGCCGCGCACAGCGTCTTCAAACTCTTTGAGCATCTGGCCGTCGCCAATCAAAAACTGGAAGTCGTCAGCCTTGTTGCCAGCAAACGGCTCGCCGTCAACCTTGCCTTCAAAGTCGATGGTGGCGCGGTCGCCGTCTTGGGCGGCGGCATCAAGTCCGCGTTGCGAAAAGGTGCGGCGCTGCTTGCGTAAAATGTCCAGAGTTTTGTCGATAGCTGCGTCGCTGACGTCAGCGCTCACTTTTTCGACTTCAGCCGTGGTCAGGTCGCCCATTTTGACGTCTGGATAGACTTCAAAAATCGCGTCAAAAGTCATTTCGCCGTCGGGTGCGCCTTCTTTTTCACTGATACGTGGCTGGCCTGCGACACGCAATTTGGCTTCGTTGGCGGCGGTTGAAAATGCCTCGCCGACTTTGTCATTCATAACCTCGTAGTGCACCGAATAGCCATAGCGCTGGCTCACCACATTCATGGGTACTTTGCCAGGACGAAAGCCGTCCATCTTTACCGTCCGAGCGAGTTTTTTTAAACGTGCATCAACTTCAGACTGAATCACGCCGACCGGCAGACTCAATGTGATTTTGCGTTCCAGCTTTTCAAGGGTTTCAACGGTCACAGCCATGATGCTCTTTCTAATTTCCAAATGTCACATTGATATCGAAGTGGTGCGCGGGGCGGGACTCGAACCCGCACAGTATTGCTACCGTCAGGACCTAAACCTGGTGCGTCTACCAATTTCGCCACCCGCGCTAAAAAACGAAGCGACTGGCCGCAAGCGGGCAGTCGTTCAGAATTAGGTCAACTTTTGATTTTAGCCTGTAACGGCCGGTGTTTCGCGTTTTACCCTGAACCAGGCTGCGTACATTGCAGGCAACGCCAACAAAGTCAGCGCGGTAGCCACAATCAAACCGCCCATGATCGCAACTGCCATTGGCCCCCAGAACACGCTTCGCGACAGCGGGATCATGGCCAGCACGGCGGCAGCGGCCGTCAGCACAATCGGCCGGGCGCGGCGCACCGCAGATTCGACAATCGCATCCCATGGCGCCACGCCTCTGGCGCGTTCGTGCTCGATCTGGTCAATCAAAATTACCGAATTGCGCTGGATCATGCCCATCAGTGCAATCACGCCTAGCAACGCCACAAAACCAAATGGTCGGCCCAACAAAAGAAGAGCGCCCGCTACACCAGCAATGCCTAGCGGCCCGGTTAAAAACACCAGCATGGCGCGGCTAAAGCTTTGCAGTTGCAGCATCAACAACGTGAAGGTTAAAAACAGCATGATGGGCACGCCCGCGACGATTGATGCGGAACCCTTGCTGCTTTCCTCCACCGCACCGGCCACTTCAACACGGTAAGCGCCAAAGCCTTGCGCCTTCCATTTTTCCTGCAACGTTTTGAGCTTGGGTGCAAGCTCGTTGCTGACTGTTGCGCCCTGCAAGCCTTCAATGATGTCGCTTTGCACGGTGATGGCGTAGTTGCGGTTTTCACGCCACATCACGCCCGGCTCCCAGGCAAACACTGGGTTGGCAATTTGCGTCAGTGGAATAGCCTTGCCTGATGCGGTGGGCAAATAAGCATTAGCGATGTCGGTAATGGCGTTGCGTTCATCTAGCGGCTGGCGCAGCATGATGTCAATTAATTTGTCGCCTTCACGAAACTGGCCCACAGTGGTGCCCGACAAAATGGTGCGCGACGCCTGAGCTATCGACTGGCTAGTCACACCCAGCGCGCGTGCTTTGGATTGATCCACCTCAAGCCGCAGCACCTTGACCGACTCGTTCCAGTTGTCGTTCACGCCGCGCGTATTGGCACTTTCGCGAAAAATAGCTTTCACTTCATCGGCCCGCTCGCGCAACACCAGCGGGTCACTGCCGACCACACGAAACTGCACCGGGTACGGCACCGGCGGGCCGTTGGGCAGCAGCTTGATGCGACCCCGCACTTCAGGAAACTCCTGCGCTAACAGTGCAGGTAGCTTGATGCGAAGCGACTCACGCACCCTCAAGTCTTTTGGCAACACAATCATTTGCGACACATTGGTTTGCGGAAAGACCTGGTCAAGTGGCAGGTAAAAACGCGGCACGCCAGAACCGACCCAGGTGGTAACGGACGTTACGCCTTCTTCCTGAAGCAACCGCGCCTCCACCCGCTTGGCGGTTACTTCATTGGCGGCAAACGACGTGCCCTCTGGAAACCAAATGTCCACCATGATTTCAGGTCGGCTTGAATCGGGAAAGAATTGCTGCTGCACCTTGCCCATGCCAACAATGCCGAGTGCAAAAATAAGCACGGTGGCACCGATAGTGATCCAGCGGTATTGCACGCACCAGTTCACCGCCTTGCGAAAGGTGTTGTAGAAAGCTGAATCAAACATCTCATGGACTTCATCCCCAACACTGGCGTGGTCGCTCATGTCATCTCGCCCTTTTTCCACCACATGGTCGGGTTTTTTTAGCAGCAGTGTGCCCAGGTATGGCACAAAGTAGACCGACACTATCCAGCTCAGCACCAGCGCAATTACCGTGACTGCAAAAATCGCGTAGGTGTACTCTCCGGTCACCGATTTAGCCAGGCCAATTGGTAAAAAGCCCGCAGCAGTGATCAGCGTGCCGGTCAGCATCGGCATGGCGGTGACGTCGTAAGCGAAGGTGGCGGCGCGTACCTTGTCGTAGCCTTCTTCCATTTTGCGCACCATCATTTCAACAGCAATGATGGCGTCGTCAACCAGCAGGCCGAGCGCAATGATGAGCGAGCCCAACGATATTTTGTGCAGTCCAATGCCGAAGTACAGCATGGCCAAAAATGTCACGCCAAGTACCAGCGGAATGGTGATGCCCACCACCAAGCCTGGGCGTATGTCAATGTAGTATCGCTTCCATATTGGTAGCGGCTGGCCCTTTGATTCCGGGCGCTTGTGAAATCCCAACGCGATAAAACTAACCGCCAGCACAATCACTACCGCTTCAATCAGCACGCTGACAAATTCATTGACTGATGTGCTGACTGCCGTCGGCTGGTCTTGTACGTCTACCAGCTTGATGCCTACAGGCAGGGTTTGGCCAAGCTTGGTGGTCAATGCTTTGAGTGATTTTCCCAGTTTGATGATGTCGCCGCCTTTGATCATCGACACGCCAATGGCAATGACCTCTTTGCCCTGGTGATGCACCTTGATGGTGGGTGGGTCAACATAGCCGCGCTTGACCTCAGCAATGTCGCCCAGGCGGATCTGGCTGCCCGAGGCTCCCCGAATCGGCATGGCACGCAGCTCTTCAACCGCCCTAAATTGCCCGGCCACCCGCACCTGCACTACGTCCAGCGGCGTTTGTAGCGCGCCTGCTGGTTCAACCGCGTTTTGCTGGGCCAATTGGCTTAAGACTTGGTTGAAGTCCAGGCCTAACTGCGCCAAGCGCTTTTGCGAAATCTCAATAAATACTTTTTCGT
>JAYWFR010000226.1:0-20139 GCA_043778695.1 Polaromonas sp.
GTCCAGCAGCATTTGCACCCGCTCACGCGGCGGCAACTTGCCCCGCGCCACATGCTTGGCCCGAGCCGCCTCACCCCCACCCGCAGCCGACTTGGCCACCTCACCCCGCAAATGGTCCACCAGCGTTTGCATCGCCGCTACATTGGCCTGGAAGTCGGCTGTGCGGGCATTTAGTTTTGTCTCCAGAACAGGCATGCGGGGCTTTCTTATCGAGGAGCTTGTCGGCTAAATTTGCTTGAAACGCCTAGTTGACGTTTACGTAAACGTCAATTCTAGGTGGTTTTGTTTTGATGGCCTGATTCTGCCCTCAACGCCCAGCACGCAATGCACGATTACGTACATCGCCCCGCAATACCCCGAACGCGTCATTGCGGTCTCCAAACCGCAATCCATGAACCCAAATCGCTGTCCGCAATGCAGCAGGCATCGGTCTCGGGTCAAGCTTGGGATACAGATCAAGTCTCATTTATCGAGTTTAAATGGGTGTTTAATTGGATAGAAATCAATTTATTGGGTGTAATTGGGTTTATTAATGGGTATAAAATCGCATTTATGTTGCAAGTCAACACCCTGCAAATCACCCCTGAAGTCCTGAGCTTGATCGCCGGGATCGAAGAATTCAAAGGCACTTGGCGCGCCTTGGGTCGCCTTGCGCCTGAACGCCTGAGCGCACTCCGCCGGGTCGCCACGATTGAAAGCATCGGCTCATCCACCCGCATCGAGGGCAGCAAACTCTCAGACCGCGACGTTGAAAGGCTGCTCTCCAATCTGGAAATCAAAACCTTTGACACCCGAGACGAACAAGAAGTGGCAGGTTATGCCGAGCTAATGGACCTGGTGTTCAGCGCCTGGCAGCACATACCGTTTAATGAAAACCACGTCAAACAACTGCACCAAACACTGATGCGTCATGTCTTGCGCCACAGCAAAAAAGACGAGCGGCATCGCGGACATTACAAAACCAATTCAAACAGCGTAGCCGCGTTTGATGAAAACGGCGTTGAAATTGGCATCGTGTTTGAGACAGCATCGCCCTTTGACACGCCAAGGCTCATGATTGAACTGGTCGATTGGGTAAATGAAGAGCGAGAAAAAGCGCTGCTGCACCCACTGCTCATCATCGCGATTTTTGTTGTGGTGTTTCTTGAAGTTCACCCCTTTCAGGACGGCAACGGCCGCCTCAGCCGTGCACTAACCACTTTGCTGCTGATGCAAACCGGCTACGCCTACGTGCCCTACAGCTCGCTTGAAAGCGTGATCGAGCTGAACAAGGAAGGCTACTACCTGGCCCTGCGCCAAACGCAAGGCACCATACGCACGCCAGCCCCCAACTGGCAACCATGGCTTGTCTTTTTTTTACGGTCACTGGCCGAGCAGGTGCGCAGGCTTGAGAAGAAAGTCGAACGTGAAAAGATTGTGCTGGCAACGCTGCCTGAGCTGTCACTACAGATCGTGGAGTTTGCGCGCGAGCACGGACGCGTGACGATGGCTGATGCTGTGAAGCTGACCGAGGCCAACCGGAATACTTTGAAACAGCATTTTCGGAATCTGGTAGCGCGGAGGCATTTGCAACAGCGGGGGAGTGGGCGTGGGGTTTGGTATGAGTTGAGATAACACCAAACCACTACAACTGAAGTCCGACTATTCGCTTTCCCTTCGGCTTACTTCTTTTAAAGTTGACATTAAACGCGGCGAAAGATATCTGTCAACAAGCAACTGAGGTATACGATATTGTTGCGCTATTGCTGGGTAATTGGGCTGTCCGCTGCGCATCTGTTGTTCCCGCTGTGCATACGGGAAAAGAAATTCCATCGCTGCAACCTCCGCCAAAAACTCAGCTGCAACACCTAGGTCAGGCCTAGAATCATCCAACGAGTAAGAGATAGTGACAGCCTCGGAATGAGCAAATATATCTAAATTACGGTACTTTTCGTCGTCAATCAAGAGGTGAAAAAGCTCTTTACAAATTGTGTAACGCTGCCAGCAGTGATTCAAACCCTTCGCTAAAACAATGTCGGCTCCATCTTTGGTCATTACGCACATTGAGTAAACCGCAGAATCTACATAGGGCAGGTCCACCTCGAACATACGTACATTTCGAACGCCGAACTTGTCGCAGCTATCAAGGATGTAATCCATGTACTTTTGCGTAGCGTTACCTGTAAGGTGGGTCAAGATGTAATGATCGTTAACTTCGTTTGCTTTTGCGATCACCGCTTCTAGATTTTGTTTATTTATGATCATAAAAAAAGGCTTCCGTAGTGGAAGCCTTCGATAGGAAGTGGATTAATTATGCGGAAATGGGGGCATCGCCAACACGCGGCAACGAAACTTGACGCTCTTTAAGATAAGCATCAAAAAAATCAGCAACGCTGTTTTGAAAGTCACTAAGTGGCATCTTGCTTGCTGCCCCAGGCGCAAAACAAAATTTTACATCACGCACGCCGCGCTTTTGGAGCACGGACTGCACTTCTTGCAATCGCTCTTTAGCACCCATAATATTCTCCAAAAAATTACCTAAGCCTATGATTATAAACCGCTTTTCTGCCAGAAAAACGTCGGAAGTCAAAATTAACTTCCTACCCAACTAAAACGAAACAACCTAACAATTACTTCATCAGGCAGCTTGATTTTGCTATACCTTGCTTTCGAATTTATCCGTCAATTTCGAATCCGTCAATCAGCCAAGGCCAATTTTTTCTAGATTTTTTAAATAGCGACAGAAAGATTTCGTAAGCCCATGATTCGCATAGGTTTTTTATATGTTGATCAGTGAATTTGTATGTAAAACGCTACAAAAACCGTAGCGGAATTGCACAAAAGTTGCACTAACTGAGCAGATTTCGACTTGTTTGATCTTGTTTTAAACGAATTTCGTAGTTCTAGGGCGCGGCCGAGATTTCCAATTTAGTGCAGACGTCTGCATTAAGCACTCGATATTTATAAAAATGACGAGCTCGTGCGGGTAAGGTCGCGCATTGCGATCATTTATAGCTAAATCAATAAGGTACAAAGACAGCCGGGCTAATTCCAAAAACACCGCCCAGCCTGCCCGCCATCGCAACGCCAATCTTTCGCTTCCCCGCCAGAATTGCCGACAGGTTGCTTTGCGGAACAACGCTAGACAAGTCTTCCTTCTTCAAACCGCGAGCTTCCATCAAAAACCGCAGCGCGTCTTTGGGATCCGCGGCTTTTATCGGGTGGTGCTCTTGCTCGTAGCGCGACACCAAATCAGACGTCAAATCAAGCAGACCTGAGAGTGGATGATCTTCAGCGTCGCCGGTCACGTCAAGCAGTGCATTCATCATTTTGACGGTACGGTCATAGTCCGCTTCGGTTTGAATGGGGCGCGGGGGCGCAATGTTGTCGAAAGCCTGCCAGGAGGCTTGAAGGGCAGCCATATCGAACTGTGCACTCATTTGCGCAGCGCTGGTAAGGGCGGTGTTCGTTGTTTTGGCTGTTAAGCGGCAACAGCCTCAGCAGGCGCCTTCACCCCAATCCTATCCAGCGCCCCAGCCAGATTAGCCACCGTCTTGTCCACGTTATGCCACTTGTCTAGGCCAAACAGCCCAATGCGGAAGGTCATGAAGTCCGCACCTTCGTCGCATTGCAGGGGCACGCCAGCGGCGGTTTGCAGGCCTTCGGCCATAAACTTTTTGCTGGACTGAATTTCTGGGTCGGTGGTGTAGCTGACGACCACGCCTGGGGCTTTGAAGCCTTCGGCGGCGACGCTTTTCAGGCCGCGACTTTCAAACAGCTCGCGTACTTTTTTACCCAGCAGCTCTTGCTCAGCTTTAACTTTGGCAAAGCCGTAGGCTTGGGTTTCTTTCATGACAGCAGCCAAACGGGCTAAGGCGTCTGTTGGCAGCGTAGCGTGGTAGACGTGGCCGCCTTTTTCATACGTCTCCATGATTTGCAGCCACTTTTTCAAATCGGTTGAAAAGCTGGAACTGGTGGTGCCGTCAATGGCAATGCGGGCGCGTTCGCTCAACATCACCATGGCGCAGCAGGGTGAGCTGCTCCAGCCTTTTTGCGGGGCCGATATGAGCACGTCAACGCCTGTGGCTTGCATGTCTACCCACATGGCGCCTGATGCAATGCAGTCGAGCACGAACAAGCCGCCTACTGCGTGTACCGCATCAGCCACGGCACGCAAGTAGCCGTCGGGCAGCATCATACCGGCGGATGTTTCAACGTGCGGGGCAAAAACGAGCGCTGGCTTTTCCTCCGCAATGGCTGCTTGCACTTCAGCTATCGGGGCGGGTGCCCAGGGGCCTTGTGCGGTTTTAGCGGCTTGCCGCGCTTTGATGACGGTGTGTGACGCGGGGATGTGGCCCATGTCAAAAATTTGCGTCCAACGGTAGCTGAACCAGCCGTTGCGAATGACCATGACATGCTTGCCAGCGGCAAACTGACGTGCCACGGCTTCCATGCCGTAGGTGCCACTGCCGGGCACCAACACGGCGCAATGGGCGTGGTACACCTCTTTGAGCATGCTGGAGATGTCCGTCATCACATGGCCGAAGCTTTTGGACATGTGGTTCAGAGAGCGGTCGGTGTAGACGACCGAAAATTCAAGCAGGCCGTCAGGGTCAACGTTGGGGAGCAGTCCGGGCATGATGTTGTCTCACTTTCCTGTTTTTGCAGTCTTGCAAGTTTGAGTTTCCAAAAGCAATCTGTAAGGTTAGCACGGCGCTGGATTCTGTGGGCAGCGAGCTTTGCTGGCCGACCGAGAGGACGGTTACTATAATTTTAGGAGCTGCTTGCCCGTGTATTCATTGCACTACAGCCGTTTTTACTGTCCAAAACGGCAAAATAAGCCCAAATTTACCCCTCGGGTCGTGTGGTGAGCCGATATTGACCAGAATCAGTGGAATGAACGCAGATAACTCCCCGACCTGGCTTGACGCCGCACGCGCTCACTGGAGCTGGCGCGGCCAAACCCGACCGCCGTTCGCCGCAGTACCCGGCTCAGGCCAGGTGTCAGTATGGGACTTTCCGCGCCCGCCCCGGCTGGTGCGCGACTCGCGTGAGGTGGTGATTACTTGGGGCGACCTACAAGTGGCGCGCACCACATCCGCCGTGTTGGTGCTGGAAACATCGCACCCGCCCAGCTTTTACATCCCGTTAGTTGACATCGACCAAACGCTGCTTCAGCAAGGCTCAGGCAGCTCGTTTTGTGAATGGAAAGGGCCAGCAGCCTACTGGTCTTTGGTTAGCAACACGCAGGTTTTGCCAAACGTCGGCTGGAGCTACCCCAAGCCGATGGCAGGGGCGGAACTGATTGCCGACTGCATCGCGTTTTACCCCACCAACCTCGCCTGCACGGTGGGCGGTGAAAAAGTCACGCCGCAGCCGGGCGGCTTTTACGGCGGCTGGGTCACGCCCGAGCTGGTCGGGCCTTTCAAGGGTGATGCAGGGACTCAGGGCTGGTGAAACTATTCAGCAAGCCGGGCAGATCAGCCATGTTGGTAAAGATCCGTACTGCGCCCGCTTCAAGCAGCGCAGCTGGCGCGCTATGCCCAGCTGCATGTGGGCTGTAGCCAAACACGGTTGCTCCCGCAGCCACGCCCGCCAATACGCCGGTAACGCTGTCTTCCACCACGGCGCAGCGCTTGGCATCAACCCCCAGCGTTGCTGCAGCAGCCAGGTACACGTCAGGAAAAGGCTTTGAGCGTGGCAGCTCGTGGCCGCTGAAGATGTTGCCTTTGAAGTACGGCATCAGTCCGCACTTGTCCAGTTGCAGTTCAACCTTGAAGCGGTCAGCACCGGAGGCGCACGCGATGCGGCCTGCATACTGAGCATGGATGCTGGCCACCGCTTCTACCGCGCCGTCAATGGCTTGCAGGTCGCGAATCAGCCCCGCATTGCGCCGCTCACGAAAGCGGTGCATCCAGTCTTCGGTCAGCGGCTGGCCTGTGTTGGCTTCAATCATGAAGCGCTCATCTTTAACTGCCTTGCCGATAAACAGCCGCATGCATTCAGTGCTTGTCAGCACCCAGCCAGACTCAGCCAGCATGTCACGCAGCACCCCGTTGGTGATCGGCTCACTGTCAACCAGCACGCCGTCGCAGTCAAAAAGTACGGCGTCGAATTTCAGAACAGACATTTTTAATGCTATTTAATTGTGAGCTGCTTACTTGTGTATCTATTGGGCTATGGGCCTAAAGTCGATTTACTCTCCCCGCCAAAGGCCGAAGGAGAAGGATAATTATTTGAAATCGCCAGCCACATAGTACCAACGCCCATTTTCTAAAACGAAGCGGCTGCACTCATGAATGCGGGTAGCACGGCCTTGCAGTTTGTACCGGGCAATGAACTCGACTCCGGCGTGCGTTTCATCCAACACGGTGTGGCGGCGCACTTCAAGGCCCAGCCATTTGGTACTTGCCTCAAGTGCTACATCAGCTGGCCGAGTGCTGGTGTGCCAAGTGGCTCTTAGGTAGTCGCTGCGGCTTAACACAAAGGCGCTGTAACGCGAACGCATCAAACTGTGCGCATCAGGTGCTGGGGTGTTGTCAAAATCGTCCAGATAACGGGCGCAGCAGTCAGCGAATGCCAGCAGCTTATTTGTCGCGCTTGACTTGCCGCAAGGGCAGATTTGCTCGGTCAGGGTTTGATTTTTCACGCCAAAAACCTTCGCTATTGGACTTCTACAGGTTGATTTGGACCCATTCAGCAAGCTCCATCACGCTGCCATTACGCTTTCAAAAACGGCAGCAGTTGCGCCAGTAGCGCGTCGGGTTGCTCCTCAGCCATCCAGTGGCCGCAGTTGCCCAATACACCGCCGCGCACGTCGGTGCCCAAGCGCTGTAGCGATTCCAGCACTTCTGTACCCCGCCCCCACCCCTGGTTGCCGCCCAGCGCCAGCACCGGCATGGTAAGTTTGAACGTCTGAGCAATTGCCTGGTTGTCAAGCATGTCGCACGGCAAGTTGCGATAGTAAGCAAAGCCCGCACGCAGCGCACCAGGCTGGCTGTAGACGCGCAAATATTCAGCGATAGCTTCGTTGGGCAACACGTTGGGGTGATGGCCCCAGTTGCGGTAGAACCAGGTGAAATAAATGTGCTCGCGCCCGGCAATCAGCGCCTCTGGCAAATCAGCGGTTTGATGAAAGGCATGGTGCCAGCGCTTGCCACCTTGGCTAAAGTTGGTGCCGCCGTCGCCGGGAATGGTGACGTCCAGCACCGCCAGCTTGCGCACTGCATGGGAGTGCGCTGCTGCCAGCGCATAGCCCACGGGCCCGCCCCAGTCGTGGCCAACAAGGCTGAATGCATCAAGACCGAGATGATCATGCAGCAAGCGCCAAATGTCGTTCGCGATGGTTTTTTTGTCGTAGCCGTCCAGCGGGCGCGACGAGTCACCCAGGCCGCGCAAGTCAGGCGCAACCACGAGGCGCGTTTTAGCCAGCTCGGGCATCACGTAACGCCACGCGTACCAGCTTTGCGGCCAGCCGTGTAGCAACACCACGGGCAAGCTGTTGGGACTGGTGTTAGTGCTGGCCTGGCCCATGGTGACGTAGTGCAACTGCACATCACCCAGGTCGGCATGGTGGTGCTCAGCGTCAACAATGGATGGGTTGGGGGTCACGCCAGCGCTCTTTGAATGATGATTTTTTGCACATCCGATGTGCCTTCATAAATCTGGCACACCCGCACATCGCGATAAATGCGCTCGATGGGGAAGTCGCTCACATAACCATAGCCGCCGAGTGTTTGCAGGGCTGCGCTACAGACTTGTTCGGCCATTTCGCTGGCAAACAATTTGGCCATGGCAGCTTCTTTCAGGCAAGGCAAGCTCGCATCGCGCAGCGCGGCGGCGTGCCACGTCAATTGCCGCGCTGCTTCAATTTGCGTGGCGCAGTCGGCCAGCCTGAAGCCCACCGACTGGTGGTCAATGATGGCGTTGCCAAATGCGGTGCGGTCTTTGGCATAAGTCAGCGCATAGTCAAACGCTGCGCGCGCCATGCCGATACTTTGCGCGGCAATGCCGATGCGCCCGCCTTCAAGCGCGCTCAAGGCGATTTTGTAGCCTTCGCCTTCGTTGCCAATCAGGTTTTCTGCGGGAATGCGGTAGTCGTCAAAGTTGACTTGTGCGGTGTCACTTGAATGCTGGCCCAACTTGTCTTCAAGCCGGGCAGCGCTGTAACCGGGGGCGCTGGTTGGCACGATGAAAGCGCTCATTCCTTTTTTGCCAGCGCCCTTGTCTGTGACGGCAATGACGATGGCAACATGCCCGTTTTTACCGCTGGTGATGAACTGCTTGACGCCGTTGATGACGTAGCCATCAGCATCTTTGACCGCCGTAGTTTTCAGCGATGACGCATCGCTGCCCGCATGCGGCTCGGTCAAGCAAAACGCGCCCAGCATGTGGCCGCGTGCCAGCGGCGTGAGCCACTGCTTTTTTTGCTGCGCGTTGCCGTAGCGCATAAGGATGGCGTTGACCGGGCAATTGGTCACGCTGATCGCCGTGCTGGTACCACCGTCGCCTGCGGCGATTTCTTCAATCACTACGGCTAACGACAAATAGTCCAAGCCCGCACCGCCCAGATCGTCAGGCACGCAAATGCCGTACGCACCGAGTGCGGCCAGGCCTTTGTGCGCATCGACAGGGAAGGTGTGGGCTTTGTCCCACGCGGCGGCATGCGGCAACAATTCTTGGGTGGCAAAGTCGCGCACGGCGTCGCGGACTTGTTGTTGGTCCAGGTTCAGCAACATACTATTTGCCTTGGGCTAGATCCATCATCATCCGACTGGCCAAATAAAGGCGGCGCGGTATCGCGTCAATCATCACGTACTCAGCTTGGTTGCTGTGAAAGTTCAGGCCTGGCAGGCCCAGGCCCTCCAACACCGGCGTGCCGTCTTGCGCTGCCCAGGCAGCGTCAGTACCGCCGCCAGTGCGCTCTAAAATGGTCAGCTCCGCGCCAACTTCCTTGTAAATGGCAATTGCCTTATCGACCAGTTTGCGGCCTTCTGGGCCCGCATTGAAGGCAGGCATGCCTTTCACCACATTCACCTCAATCTGGGAATCTGCCAGGCGTTTTTTAGCGACGGCAGCTTGCAGCTTGGCAATGGCAGCATCAAAGTCTTCCTGGCGCGCGTACCGCATGTCAGCGATCATGGTCGCTTGGTCAGGAATGATGTTGGTCACTTCACCCGACTTGGCGACCGTCCAGTTAAAGCGCAAGCCACGCGACTTGTCGTCAATGTCTTGTGTGCGCAAAATCAAATCGGCAGCCTCAGTCAAGGCATTGACCCCCAGCTCAGGCGCGGCCCCTGCGTGCGAAGCCTTGCCTTTGATCGTGACATTAACCGCCACTGTGCCAGATGTTCCCAGCACCAGGAGTTCCTTGATCGCAATCGTGGGTTCAAACGACAACACCACATCGTGCTGACGTGCCAGACTGCGGATCAACTCACGAGAGCCGATGGAGCCGCGCTCTTCATCAGTGTTGAACAGCACCGTGATTTTGCCAAAGCCGTCAAAGCCCCGAGCTTTGAGCAGCTTAAGCGTGTGCAAAATAACCGTGATACCGCCCTTGTCGTCAGCGATGCCCGGGCCAAAAGCGCGGGCACCGTCGACCCGAAAAGGTGCTTTAGCCAGCGTGCCTTTTGTGTACACCGTGTCCATGTGCGCCATCAGCATCAGGTTCTTACCGCCCTTACCCGTCAGCGTGGCCACAATGTTGTCGCCAACTGCTGGCTCGGTGGCCTTTTGGCGAGTCACGCTCGCGCCCAAGGTTTTTAGCTCGCCTTCAAGAAACTGACCGATGGCCGCCAAACCTTCAGCATTGCCGGTACCGGTTTCAATATTGACCAAGCGCTCTAGCGTTTTGACTGCGGCTGCTTGCTCGGCGGTAGCGGCTGTCAACAGGCTGTCGTCGCGTCCCTGAGCGCTGGTGGATGCTTGCGCTAAAAGCAATGCAGCTCCAAATAACAAGGTGGGTAGTTGTCTCATGGTTTTTCCTTTTTTAGTAGCTCAAACAAACAAAAATCTAGTGGCGCATTTACACCAACTCAATGGCCAATGCCGTCCCCTCACCACCGCCAATGCACAGCGTAGCAATGCCTTTTTTAAGGCCCCTACCTTTGAGCGCATACATCAGCGTCACGATGATGCGTGCACCACTGGCACCAATCGGGTGGCCCAGCGCACAAGCGCCACCATTAACGTTAACGATGTCGTGGCTTATGCCGAGCTCGGCCATCGCGGCCATTGGCACCACTGCAAACGCTTCGTTGACTTCCCACAAATCCACATCTTTGATTGTCCAGCCAATTTTTTTGAGCAGCTTGTCAACGGCGCCGACGGGGGCAGTGGTGAACCATTCGGGTTCTTGCGCAAACGTGGCGTGGCCAACGATGCGGGCCAACGGTTTTGCACCTAGCTCTTTGGCGGTTGACTCACGTGTCAACACCAAGGCCGCAGCGCCATCGTTGATGGATGAGCTGGATGCGGCGGTAATCGTGCCGTCTTTTTTGAATGCGGGTTTTAAGCCGGAGATTTTGTCGAGCTTGACTTTGCCCGGGCCTTCGTCAATCGATACGACGACTTCACCAGCGCGAGTTTTGACGGTGACGGGCGTGATTTCTGCCGAAAACGCTCCTGATTTAGTAGCTGCTTGCGCACGTTCTACGCTGGTGATGGCGAATTTGTCTTGCGCTTCCCGGGTGAACTTGTACTTGTCAGCGCACTGCTCACCAAAGGTTCCCATCGCGCGGCCCGGCTCGTAAGCGTCTTCGAGGCCATCAAGCATCATGTGGTCAAAAATACGGTCATGCCCAATGCGAATGCCGCTGCGGCCTTTGAGCAGCAGGTGCGGCGCATTGGTCATGCTTTCCATGCCGCCGACCACCATCACGTCGCGGCTGCCTGCTACCAGCTGGTCATGCGCCAGTAGCGTAGCCTCCATGCCAGAGCCGCACATTTTTGACAGCGTAACCGCGCCCGCGCTAGCAGGCAAGCCGCCTTTAAAACCCGCTTGGCGCGCCGGTGCCTGGCCCTGCCCCGCCATCAGGCAATTGCCGAACAGCACTTCATCAACCTTGCTGGCTGCAACACCTGAGCGCTCAACAGCAGCCTTGATAGCAGCGCCGCCCAGGTCGTGCGCCGCCAGCGTTGCAAAGTCGCCTTGAAATGCGCCCATCGGGGTGCGGGCTGCGCCGAGAATAACAATTGCGTCACGCATGATTTTTTCCTTCTTTAAGTTTGTGGGTGTCAAGCAACCGACACATCGTGCCGCTTTGCAAACCGCTTGTCTTGCTCATACGGAAACACATCAAACACATGGCCTTGTTGTATGCGTTCTTTGTGCATTTGCCAAAAATTGGCCTCTAACAGCTCGGCATGATGCTTCATGAAGACTTGCCGCACCGCGTCGTTGCCTAGTAAAAACGGGCCAAACGTTTCGGGGAACACGTCTTTCGGCCCGACTGAATACCAGATCTCGCCGCTCATCTCGTCTTCTTCATTACGCGGGGTGGGCACTTTTCTGAACTTGCAGTCGGTGATGTATTCAATCTCGTCATAGTCGTAAAACACGACCTTGCCGTGGCGCGTGATGCCAAAGTTTTTCCACAGCATGTCGCCTGGGAAAATGTTAGCCGCCACCAAGTCTTTGATGGCGTTGCCGTACTCCACCACGGCACGCTCAATCTGCTGCTGCGCCGCTGGCTCTGTCACGCCCACATCAAACGCCTCTTGCAAATAGATGTTCAGCGGGATCATGCGGCGCTCGATGTACACATGCTTGATGATCACCTCAACATGGCCGTCACCGTCGCGGTCTGATATTTCTAGCTGGCTGGGCGCAAATTTTTCAATCTCGGCAATCAGCTCGTCGTCAAACCTAGCGCGTGGAAAAGCCACCTCGCTGTACTCTTGCGTGTCGGCCATACGGCCCACGCGGTCATGCTGCTTGACGAGCAGATACTTGCCCTTGATTTGCTCACGTGTGGTGTCTTTTTGCGGCGGGTAATAGTCTTTGATGACCTTGAACACATACGGAAAACTGGGCAAGTCAAACACCAGCATGACCATGCCTTTGATGCCAGGCGCAATGCGAAACTTGTCAGTTGAATGCCGCAAATGATGCAAAAAGTCGCGGTAAAAAAGAGTCTTGCCTTGTTTGGCCAGGCCCAGCGCGTTGTAAATTTCAGCCCGCGGCATGCGCGGCATCATGCTGCGCAAAAACTGCACGTAGGCCGACGGTATGCCCATGTCCACCATGAAGTAGGCACGCGCAAAGCTGAACAAAATCAGCAAGTCGTCTTCGCCAAACAGCGCGGCATCAATGGCCAGCTTGCCCTTCTGGTTGTGTAGTAGCGGTAACGCGAACGGGTGCTCGGTAAAACCATTGATGATTTTGCCGACCACATACGCGCCCTTGTTGCGGTAGAACAAACCGGAGAGCACCTGGATTTGAAAGTTGGCGCGCAGTTTCGCGTCGCCTAATTGCTTTTGCAACGCCTCCACCACATAAGCAGCATCGCGCGGCAGGTCTTCAAAGGCGAGCTTTAAATCAAAACTGTTGATGATCTCAAGCACCGACGCTTGCAGCGTACCCAGCGCCGGGTAGTACGAGCGATAGGTGGGCTGCCCTTCAGGGTCACCGTTCTCGATATATTCGGTGCTGACCGCCGGCCGCACAAAAATAAAATCATTTTGAAAGTAACTGCGGTGCAGGATTTTCGTAGTGACCGAGTTGAAAAAAGTCTCAGCAAGCTCGGGCTGCTGATGGTTAACAAGCAGGCCGATGTAGTGCAGCTTGACCTGCTGCCACACGTCCATTGTTTGCTCGTTAGCTTGAAAGTCGCGCTCCAGGCTGGTAGATGCCTCGCGCACACGCAGGTCGTAAAACTCGATTCGCTCGCGTTGGGCGCGCTGCTGGCCGTGCCAGTCTGCGGTTTCAAAGCGCTGCTTGGCGCTGGCTGATTCACCCCTGAACAATTGGTAGTGGCGGTTAAAACCATCCATCATTGCCTTGGCGATGTCGTAGGCGAGGGGCGAATCGAGGCGTTGGGGGAACATAATTACGCTATCGTTTTTATAGCTGCTTGCACTCGATTTGATTGGGCTACAGCCTCGATGGCACTCCTGTATGCCGATGCCAAATCATCTTTACCAGACACAGTCATTTTTAAATCAATCAATAGCCCATCTTTTAAACCATAAACCCAGCCATGCAGCGTCAGGGGCTGGCCCCTTTGCCAGGCATCTTGCACCACGGTGGTGTGCGCCACGTTCATGACTTGCTCGATGGCATTGAGCTCGCACAACACGTCTTGCTGGCTGTGCGGCGGCACCGCGTCAATCAGCGCTCGGTGCCGGTCACGCACGTCTTTGATGTGGCGCAGCCAGTTGTCGGCCAGACCAATGCGTATGCCTTGCAGTGCAGCCAACACACCGCCGCAGCCGTAATGGCCGACCACCATCAGGTCGTTGACGTGCAGCTGGTCAACTGCATATTGGATGGTAGACAAACAATTCAAATCAGTCGGGACCACCACATTGCCCACATTGCGGTGCACAAATATTTCACCTGGCTCCAGGCCAGTGATCTGGTTGGCAGGTACGCGGCTGTCGGAGCAGCCGATCCACATGTATTTGGGGCTTTGCTGGGATTCAAGCCCGGTAAAAAAGTCTGGTCGCTCGACTTTCATCTGCGCAGCCCACTTTCGGTTGTGGGCGAAGAGGTCTTGGGTGGTGGTCATCAAGTGCTTTTGTGATCTAACTTTTTGCAAACATTTCGCGCAGAACGCTTAACGCCGGCTCCGCGTCGACGGTTGTCATTCTCTTTAGCAGCCGCGTGTTGTCAATCATGCGGATTTGATCCAATGCAACAGACGAATCTTGGCGCTGCAATTTGACTGTCACACGCGTTGACCAGCTACGCAGTGTGCTGGTGATCGGTGCGGCGATGACTGAGCCAAGGTGGGCGTTCATGTCGTCAGGTGAAACAACCAGACAAGGACGCTTATTGCTTATTTCTTTGCCAACGATCGGATCCAGGTTAACCCACCAGACTTCACCTTGAAGTGGATATTTCTTAAGCGCCATGCTTGACCGCAACCATTACTCCCACCCCTCGGATAGCGGAGTGCCGCCCCACAGATTTTCCGCCTTGCCAGGAGGATCCGCCAGAAAAGCAGCTTGCCAGGTGCTTCGCGGCTTTTGCAAAGGGGTCAAGACAATACCACCCGCCCGCGTCTGAATGCTGAGGCGGGAGTCGCGCTCCAGGCCCAGAGTGGATAAAAGCGCTTTAGGCAAACGCAGGCCAAGCGAATTACCAATCTGAACAATATGTGTCTGCATAAAAAGTCTTAGGTGATTACAAAGTAATTATTTTAGCTAGTTTCAGCAAACAACTCCCGCCCAATCAACATGCGGCGAATTTCACTCGTCCCCGCGCCAATCTCATACAACTTGGCATCGCGCCACAACCTGCCCAGCGGGTAGTCGTTAACGTAGCCGTTGCCACCAAAAATCTGTATGCCCTCGCCTGCCATCCAGGTAGCTTTTTCGGCGCACCACAAGATGACAGATGCGCAGTCTTTGCGCACTTGGCGCACGTGCTCAAGGCCCAACATGTCAAGGTTTTTGCCCACCGTGTAGCAAAACGCCCGGCCTGCTTGCAGCACGGTGTACATGTCGGCGACTTTGCCTTGAATCAACTGAAACTCGCCAATGCTTTGCCCGAATTGTTTGCGGTCATGGATGTAGGGCACGATGTTGTCCATCACTGACTGCATGATGCCCAATGGCCCAGCGGCCAGAACGGCACGCTCGTAGTCCAGGCCGCTCATCAATACTTTGGCGCCGCCGTTCAAGCCGCCCAATATTTGACTTGCAGGCACTTCCACGTTGTTAAACACCAGCTCGCCGGTGTGGCTGCCGCGCATGCCGAGTTTGTCTAGCTTTTGCGCGCAAAAAAAGCCTTTCATGGATTTTTCAATGAGGAACGCTGTGACGCCACGCGCGCCTAGTTCGGGCTCGGTTTTGCCATATACCACCAACGTGTCAGCGTCCGGGCCGTTGGTGATCCACATTTTTGTGCCGTTGAGCAGGTAAAAACCACCATCTGCGCCGTCATGATGTTCGGCTTTCAGCTTCATGCCGATGACATCGCTGCCGGCGCCTGGCTCGCTCATGGCGAGTGCGCCCACATGCTCACCAGAAATCAGCTTGGGCAGGTACTTTTTGCGCTGCTCGGGTGTGCCATTGCGTTTGATCTGGTTGACGCACAAGTTGCTGTGTGCGCCATAGCTGAGGCCCACCGAGGCGCTGGCGCGACTGATTTCTTCCATTGCGATCATGTGGGCCAGGTAGCCCATGCCAGAGCCGCCGTATTCCTCACTCACCGTGATGCCGAGCAAGCCGAGCGCGCCCATTTTTTGCCACAGGTCGGCGGGGAAAAGATCATTTTTATCAATCTCGGTAGCGCGAGGGGCGATCTCGCGATGGGCAAAGTCGCGTACCGCGTCACGCAGTGCGTCAATGTCTTCACCGAGTTGAAAGTTCAGGCCTGGCAAGTCAGTCATGGTGTTGCTTTCAGAAAATCAAACAGTTAAATCAATAGGTTTTGGGAACGGGAACCAGCGTCTGCTGCATCACGGCGCAGGGCGTTTGTTTGCCGCTGGCGTCAACATGCGTAACCTCTGCGGTGGTGACGATAATGCGTTTGCCACCCTTGACCACGCGGCCAATGGCGCGCAGCTCACCGCCTGTAAAACTTGCCAAAAAATTAATTTTGTACTCAACCGTGGTGACTTCCATCTCAGCCGGAGCGACTGTCAGGCCGGCATAGCCGCCAGCAATGTCAGCCAGCGCCCCCATCGCGCCGCCGTGAAAGCCGCCCTGCTGCTGGGTAACGCGCTCTGAGTGCGGCAAAGACACTTCACACAAACCAGTTTCAACCCGCAGCAAGCTGACGCCCAAGTTTTGCATCATGCCCTGGCGCAAGAAGCTGGTTTCTATTCGTTTATGGAGTTCAGTTTGAACGGGTGCAGCCATGATTTTGAATTGACGTTTACTTTGTCGTTGAAGGCAATGATGACTTATTTTGCTTTTTCAGACTTCGCTAAAAGTGACTTGGCCTCTTTTTCATGAGTGCGAATCTCGGCCAGGTTTGCCTGCAAGTCAATGAGTTGCGCCTCCAGTTTGATGCGGTGATCGGTTAGCACTTTTAAAAACTTACGCATTTGCGGCGCGGTGTCGCGCGGGCTGTCGTACGAGTCAATGATTTCCTTGGCCTCAACCAGCGAAAAACCCAGCCGTTTGGCGCGCAACGTCAGCTTGAGCCGCGTGCGGTCACGTGCGGTGTACACCCTGCTGCGCCCGCCCGCGCCTTCGCGCTGGGGCTGCAGCAAGCCCATGTCCTCATAAAAGCGCATGGCACGCGTGGTCAGGTCAAACTCTTTGGCTAAGTCGCTGATGCTGTAAGTGGCGGTTGTAGTGGCCATGACGGTCTTAGAGTTGTGCGTTGGCGACACTGCGTGGGGTGCGGCCGGGTTTACTATAGGATGCAGTGTGACGTTTACGTAAACGTCAAACAAACCAAATAGTACATGAACCTGCTTGAACAACAACTCGACTACCCGCTGGGCGATGCCTTGCCCGACGAGGGCGGCACGATTGCCGTCGCCCCCGGTGTCAAATGGATACGCATGGCGCTGCCGTTTGCGCTGAACCACATTAATCTGTGGCTGCTGCGTGATGAGCAAGAAGACCCGCTCAATCCGGATGGCCCCGGCAATATGCTGCAAGGCTGGACGGTGGTGGACTGCTGTATCAGCCGGCCTGAGTCCAAAGCGCAGTGGGAAACCATTTTTGCTACCCAGCTCGAAGGGCTGCCGATCTTGCGCGTGATTTGTACCCACATGCACCCTGACCATGTGGGGCTGGCGCACTGGCTGTGTGAGCGCTGGACCACGCCGACTCATGTTTGCAGACTTTGGATGAGCGCAACTGATTTCAATGTTGCGCGAATCGGCTCGCAAAGTACGACCGGATTTGGTGGAGACGCTGCCGCATTGTTTTTTGCCGCGCATGGGCTGACTGACCCTGAGTCACTCGCCAAAATAAGGGCACGTACCGGCTACTACCCCGACCTGGTGCCGAATGTGCCCGACAGTTATGTGCGGCTGATGGCTGGCAAGAGCATTTTGATCGGCTCGGGCACAAGTCGCTTCAAATGGCGCTGCATCAGCGGCTACGGCCATGCGCCCGAGCACATTGCCCTGTATTGCGCAGACCTGAATGTACTGGTCAGCGGCGACATGATCTTGCCGCGCATTTCAACCAACGTCAGCGTGTACGACCAGGAGCCCGAAGCCGATGCGTTGCGGCTCTTTTTAGATTCGATTGACAAGTACAAGCCGCTGCCTGAAGACACATTGACGCTGCCATCGCACGGCAAGCCGTTTCGTGGGCTGCATACCCGCATCACGCAACTACACGACCACCACCGTGACCGGCTGGCTGAAGTCATGGACGCGTGCCGTACAACTCCGTGCAGCGCCGCAGACATTCTGCCCATCATGTTCAAACGCGAACTTGATTTGCACCAAACCACATTCGCCATGGGCGAGGCGCTGGCGCATCTGCATTTGCTGTGGTTTGAGGGGAAGCTGCAGCGGCGGCTGGGTGAGGGTGGGATTTACCGATTTGCCGCAATGTAAGCACGGTCAAATATTTAGGGCCAGCCCAGCTTTGACCTCCGCCAGAACCACATAGCTGGTGAATTTAGCCACGTTGTCTTGACTGACCAGCGCCTCGCGAGTGAACTTCTCGTAAGCTGCCATGCTGGCCACGCGCACCACCAAAATAAAGTCCGTCAGCCCCGTGGTGTACCAGCACTGCTGCACTTCAGGCCGCATCGCCATTGCCGCTTTGAACGCGTCAATGTGCCGCGACGTTTCGCGCTCAATATCGACATGCACCACCACCGTTACGGGCAAGCCAACAGCATCCGGGTTGACCGCCGCGATTTCCGCGGTGATGACGTTTTCCCCGCGCATGCGCTTGATGCGGCGCTGAACTGCCGCAGCCGACAGTCCGACCGCGTCGCCGATTACTTGCGCTGACACCCGCGTATCAAGCTGATAGGTCGCCAGAATCCTTCGATCAAAAGCGTCAACTGTGGCTTCCTGTCTAGTTCCGGGCGTTCCTGCAGCTAGTTTTGAATTTGACTGTTTCATCCTTGTATTTTGCGGCCTGCCACCCATTTGAACTGCATAAACGCGGCGTAACGCCATTGCAGCTGGGTGACACTGGAGACATGCAAGACAACTTTCCGACACATCGACTTTCACTAGCTCAGATTACACGCAGTGCATCTGTCATCCCGCCAGAGTTTTTAAACTCGCCGCAATACAACTGCGAGCCCTTGAGCCAGGAGTTGGGCTGCCAACTCACGATCAAACTGGATTTCACCAATCCCATTCGCAGCTTCAAAGGCCGCGGTGCCAGTTTTTTTGTCAGCGAGATGCAACGCCGCGGTGACAAACGCGCCATTGTTTGTGCCAGCGCTGGCAACTGGGGCCAGGCTATGGCGTATGCGTGCCGGTCGTTTGGTTTGCCTATCGTCATTTACGCTGCCGTCAACGCCAACCCGCTGAAAGTAGAGCGCATGAACGCTTTGGGTGCCGAGGTTCGGCAGGAGGGCCATGATTTTGATGCGGCCAAAGACGCTGCAAAAGCTTACGCCGCGCATATTAACGGCTGGATGGTTGAAGACGGTTTTGATGCTGAAATCAGCGAAGGGCACGGCACGCTGGCCATGGAGCTGCTGTCTCGCGGTGATGTGTTTGATGCTATGGTCATTCCGCTGGGCAACGGTGCCATGCTCAATGGCATGGCACGATGGGTTAAAGCTGCAGCGCCGACCACACGAATGCTGGGAGTCAGCGCAACAGGCGCAGATGCGATGGAGAAATCTTGGCGTGGCAACACCATCATCACGTCTAACGCTGCCAGCACCATAGCGGATGGTATTGCGGTTCGGGTGCCCATACCTGAAGCAGTGACCGATATGCAAGGCTTGGTGGACGACGTGCTGTTGGTGGACGACAACCACATGATCGAAGCAATGCGTTTGGTTCTTCGGCATGCAGGTTTGGTATCAGAGCCCGCCGGTGCGGCGGGGGTAGCGGCTGTTGTGGCGCATCGCGCAGCATTCGTAGGAAAAAACATCGCCACAGTTTTGTGCGGTAGTAACGTCACTGAACAACAACGCCAGAAATACTATTCATAAATTAACCAGGAAAAACTATGCTGGACCATATCTCACTGGGTACGCACTACTATTCAAAATCAGTCGTTTTTTATCAACGGGTACTTGCACCGTTGGGCATTGAATTGGTGCGTGATACCGGCAAAGAAGCTGCTTTCGGAACACTCTTGCAATGGTCATTTTTCTTGTACCCAATTGCAGTAACGGAAAAGATAACTGCGCTTGGCACGCACGTGGCCTTGTCGGCAAAAAGTCGTGATATCGTCACCGCAATCCACGGCGTTGCCTTAACCGAGTCAGCTAAAGACATATTTACACCACGGTTGCGTCCCGATATCAGCGACACTTATTTTGGTGCGATGTTTCACGATTTAGATGGTCATCGAATTGAAGTGTTAACCAACAGTCTGTAATTTGCTGACATTGCTGCTTCGCCAGTTGTTCTTGAACATTCAAACACCGCGTGGAAGGTAGATTGCAATAACACCCGATCTACGAATTTGCTTGGCCCTGCGCATATCCTGTAGAAAACTTCGGTTGAAAATCGACCAGTTGCCAGAGGATGAGTGAGTTTCTAGCCGACATACAGGGTTTGGCAGACGTCCTTTACAACAGGTTTGGCCAACACTTCTACCAGCGGGGCGCGCCCTCGTCCTTTAACTGGCTGCGCAACTCAGCATAGTCAGGCACTACCGCCCGCACTGTGTCCCAAAAACGTGGGCTGTGGTCCATCACGCGCAGGTGTGACAGCTCGTGCACCACCACGTAGTCAATCACGGACTGCTTGAAATGAATCAGCCGCCAATTCAAACGGATTGAGCCGTCTGCGCTGGCGCTGCCCCAACGCGTGCCGGCACTGCTGAGGCTGAGTTTGCGCCACTGCACATTCAGCGTGGGGGCAAAGTGGT
>JAYWFR010000227.1:0-20047 GCA_043778695.1 Polaromonas sp.
GTCCTGACGTCGAAATCAATCAAAAGGGGAGCCGCAGGTGCTCGCCGCGAGATTTATCTGCCCAGCGGAGTTCGTTGTAGTGGTTTTGAACACGATCCCTTGGGTATTAGCTGAGAGATATTAGCTGGGATATTAGCTGGGATATTGGCTGGGATATTGGCTGGGATATTAGCTGGGATATTAGCTGGGATATTAGCTGGGATATTAGCTGGGATATTAGCCAAAAAAATCAGGACCTGTAAAGATCAAAAAAAACTGATTACCCTTTTTTGTCCATCATCATTTTGGTCTTTTCTTTGGCGGCTTCGGCGGTCATACCTTTCATGCCGGCGCAGGTGCCCTTGGCCACATATTTCCACTCGCCAGCGTCCGCCGCCAGCTTGGACTGGCCAGCGCATGAATGGGTGCCAGCCAAATTAGCGCAGTCATTTTTACCAGCCTCGGCAATGCCGAAGCATTTTTCTTTTTCTTGGGCCATGGCGGGTGTAGCAACCAGTAGGGTGGACAACAGGGAAGCGGCAGCAGCAGCGATCAAAGCGCGTTGGTTCATGGTAACTTTCCAGTTAAAAAAGAAAAAATTGAAGTTGACTGTCAACCTGGACAAAACCAACAGAAACACTGATCTTCTGTCTGGTTGCTGTTTAGTCTGTGCAGCAACTTTTTGCGGGCCACATGCAAAAGCTGCAAAAACTACCACCGCGTAAAAAAGCACTGAGCCTGCTAGAGCATGGCGTACAAGTGTGTTGCGCAAAGAATCTTTGATTTGTAAGAGTGGTGTGAAGATTTGTGTGCAGATTGGTGTGAAGAGTCGCGCGGAGAGTATGCGCGGATGGGCAAAGTTCCTGCAGTTAAACTTTCCAACCGTCATCTGTCATTGTGGTGGGCTGCGGATAGACTCAGACCCTGTTTCATTTAAAGGTTGCCACCCATGGCCAGTTTTGAGCAGCAACTTGTTGAGCACCGCACCTACCTCATGCGTTTTGCGCGCTTGCAACTGAGGAATGATGCTTGGGCCGAAGACGCGGTCTCGGAGACGATGTTGGCCGCGTTGTCCAAACCGCAAACTTTCGGTAATCGCTCGCAACTTAAAACATGGTTGGTCGGAATCCTTAAGCACAAGGTGATCGACATCATTCGATTGAACAGTCGGGAGATGGCCATCCCGGATTCCGACACCGGCAACGACAGTGATGCACTTGACAACCTAGCCTTTCAAGCAGATGGGCATTTTGTAGACGCACCCAACAGCTGGGGTGATCCGCAAAAGACCTTGCAGCAAAACCAGTTTTTTCAAGTTCTGGATATCTGTATGGAAAAGCTACCGCCTGCGCTGAGCCGCGTTTTTTTGATGCGCGAATGGCTGGATTTGTCGTGCGATGAAGTTTGCAAAGAATTGTCAGTCACGCCCACAAACTTATATGTGCAGTTGCACCGCGCACGACTGCGGCTGCAAGAATGCTTGAACCTCAACTGGTTCGGCAAACAAACTACTTGACCACAGGCTGGACTCCAGCTGATTGAATTTCCAGAACATTCGCGGCCACGCCTCGGCCGAACTACACCGCTCAAAATAATACTTTTAGGCAATCGTAAGATTGAGCCACTGGCCACGACCAACGCGCACAGCCGTTGCCCCGCTACCTTTGCCATCGACTTAACATGAAAAAATTTACACTGCTCAGGCGTACCTGCCAAGAAGCGGCAGCCTTGGTCATTGCTCGCGAAGACCGACACCTCAAACTAAGTGACGCCGTGGCGTTGAAGCTGCATATGCTGGCCTGCAAGGCTTGTCCACAGTTTGAAAATCAGGTGCTGACCCTGCGTGCCGCCATGGGCAAATGGCGAGATGGCTCAAACGACGAACGCGCGATTGACCATACAAACCAATGAAATCGTGCTTTTTACCTGTTTTGTAGGTAGTAACGCTAGTTGTACATTGCCAGTCTAACTGGCGCATAATAAAGATGTATAAATTTTTTCCTGTTGTCAAGCGGGGCAAAAGTTTTACGGGTTTAGTGATCGGTCAGTTTCGCGCGCTACAGCGGTACGTTTAAAGATTTGTTGTGCTAACGGGGCCCCGTCGCTTTTGTTATTTGCTTTTGATATGCGTTTTAGAGGAGTCCCTTGATGGGCAACAAACTTTACGTCGGCAATCTGCCTTACTCGGTCCGCGACGAAGACCTGCAACAGTCTTTCGGTCAATTTGGCGCTGTCACCAGCGCTAAAGTCATGATGGAACGCGACACCGGTCGCTCTAAAGGCTTTGGCTTTGTGGAAATGGGCAACGATGCCGAGGCGCAAGCCGCAATCGCCGGCATGAATGGCCAACCATTGGGTGGCCGCAGTGTTGTTGTGAACGAAGCCCGTCCGATGGAGGCACGCCCCCCACGCACCGGCGGCTTTGGTGGTGGTGGTGGTGGCGGCTACGGCGGTGGCGGTGGCGGTGATCGCTCTGGTGGTGGCGGCGGCTACGGCGGAGGCGGTGGTGATCGCTCTGGTGGCGGCGGCTACGGCGGTGGTGGTGGCCGTTCAGGCGGCGGCGGTGGCGACGGCGGTTTTCGTAGCCCGTACGGCGGCGGCGGCGCTGGCGGCGGTCGCTCTGGTGGTGGTGGTGGTGGCGGCGGTGGTGGTGGTGGTGGTGGTGGACGCGGCGGCTACTAGGAGCCTGCATCTGCCTTAAAGCTGAATCGTTTCAGGTCGACAAAAAAGCTTTAAGACAAAGCTTCAAAACAAGGCTTCAAAACAAGGCTTCAAAACAACGGTTTAACCCGAAGTTTGAAGCCTTTTTAACATGCAAAATCAGCTGTGGCCCAATCAACACTTGCGCTAGCAGCTTTCAATTTTATAGCGCTCGTCGCTGTTACTTTTTATTCGCTTTGACGCGGCTTGCGCGCCCGGCCTGCCAGTGCTTTGTCAAACAGCGCATTCGGCAGCAGCCGCAGCAGCTTGGCCACCACGCCCATTTGCCACGGAATCACCCGGTAACTGGCGCCTGCTTCAATCGCGGCAAAGGCTTGGTTTGCAAACGCTTCAGGCGGCATCAAAAACGGCATGGCGTAGCTGTTTTTTTGCGTCAGCGGTGTGTCGATGTAGCCGGGGCAAATCGTGACTACTTTCACGCCACAGCTTTTGAGCTCGCCGCGCAGGCTTTCGCAATACGCAATCACGGCAGCCTTGCTGGCGCAGTACGCGCCATGGCCGGGCAGCCCGCGTATGCCCGCCACGCTGCCGATGCCAACCAGCGCGCCGGAGCCGCGCTGCACCATGGCATTGATAAAGGGGTGAAAGGTGGCGGCCAAGCCGATGTTGTTGGTGGCAAAGGTGCGCGCCATCACGTCCAGGTCGCTTCGTATGGCGCTGTCTATGCCGATGCTGATGCCGGCGTTGGCAATCACCACATCGGGCACGCCCTGGCGGGCCATGCAGTCGTGGCCAGCGGCAACAATGCTGTCCGTGTCAGCCACATCAGCGCTATATATTTCATAGCTGCTAGCGCCCATATTCATTGCACTAGCCCATGATTTCACTTCTTCAGTGCGGCGCGCAGCCAAACCCAGGCGATAACCAGACTGGTAAAACCGCAGCGCCAGCGCCTGGCCAATGCCGCTTGACGCGCCGGTGATGAAAACCAGTGGCGTCATGGCTTGTCTTGTGGTTTGGGAGCACGGTTTGTATGCGGCATCAGCACGCCTTTGACACGGCCCGTAAGCTCTGCAATACCCGTCACGTTGCTGTAGCTGAAGGTGTCGCCGGTAAATTGATCACTCCCGCGCGTGAGCACCACGGGCTTGTGTGACTTCACCCGCTCCTCAGTGACAAAGGCATGCAAAAACTCGCCGGTAAATTCCATGCGCGGCAGCATGCTGCCATCAAGGCTTTGCACCGCGTCGCGCACCACTTTGGCGTTGCCCAGTAACTGCACTTCAGAGCCGTCGCCGTTGCTCAGCGCCAAGTTGCCGGTTGAAACGATCAATCGGCCTTGGTCGCCCACCGAGCGGATGCGCGGCTGGTCAATCTCCAGGATGTCCGTGTCAACGTAATGCCGGGCCTCCAGACCGTTGACTTCGCTTTTGAGCAGGCCTGCGTCGTCAAACGACTTGATGGTGAACTGGCGCATGAAGTAATCGATCTCATGCTTGGCCGTTTTTGACGCTTGAGGTGTGCCCAACACCGGCGAATTGCGCACCAACCAATAGGTGCCCAATGCCAATGCACCCATCAACACCAGCGGCAAATAAATCGACACCCGGTTCCAGGCACGCCATACCCGCTGCGCAGGCCGATAAAGCAGGCTGGTCATCGGATTCATGCGTTGTTGGCCTGTAGCAACCGGGCATAGTGACCACTGGCAACCAACAATAGGTCACAAAAAGCCCGTGCCGCACCGTGCCCGCCAAGTTCAAGAGTGGTGTGGCTTGCGATGGCTTTAACCTCTGCGTGCGCGTTGGCGGGCGCGCAGCTAAAAGCAGCGCGGCGCATGACGGGCATGTCCGGCCAGTCGTCGCCCATGGCGGCGGCTTGCTGCCAGCTTAAACCCAATGCTTGCAGTGTTTGTTCAGCCGCAGGCCGCTTGTCGTCAGTCCCGAAGTGCGCATGGACAATGCCAAGCGCCGCCAGACGGCTGCGCAGCGCAGGGCTGTCTCGCCCGGTAATCACAGCAGGGGTAATACCGGCTTGCTGCAGCAGCTTTAAGCCGTGGCCGTCAAGCGTGTTAAACCGCTTGAGGGTTTCGCCCAGCTCAGACATGTACAAGCCGCCGTCGGTCAGCACACCATCGACGTCAAAAAAAGCAACTTTGATGTTTTGCGCTTTAAGCAGCAGCTCGGGCGGAAATTGAAGAGTCGGCGAGCGCAGCGACGAGCCGCCTCTAGCGAGCTCAGCCTCCTCGGGGCTGAGTGCCGCGGCTCCGGACTCGCCTGCGCGAGTCTGGACGGCACGAAGAGCCTGCGCCTCTGGCGCTGGTACGTCCAGCGAATTACACGAAGTGACAAGCGTGGTGGCCATATTTCTAGATGACTTTGGCCCGCATCAAGTCGTTGGTATTTAGCGCGCCGCAAAGTGCGCCCTCACCATCAACCACCAGCACGCTGGTGATGCGGCACTGCTCCATCAACGCCACCGCCTCAACTGCCAATGCATCGGCGCGCACGGTTTGGGGTTTGGCATGCATCACGTTTTCAGCTTTCAAGCTGCGCAGGTCAACGCCTTTTTCAACCAAGCGGCGCAGGTCGCCGTCGGTAAAAATACCCAACACGTGGCCCTGAGCGTTGACCACCGCAGATGCCCCCAGGCCTTTGCTGCTCATCTCGCGCATCAGCTCGCTAAAGCTGGCTTGCATTGCCACAGCCGGAACCTGCTCGCCGCTGCGCATCACGTCGCGCACATGCGTCAGCAGCTTGCGGCCCAGCGCGCCGCCGGGGTGCGAGCGGGCAAAGTCTTCTTCTTTAAAGCCGCGCGCATCGAGCAGCGCCACTGCCAGCGCGTCGCCCATGGCCAGCTGCGCCGTGGTGCTGGCGGTGGGCGCCAAATTCAACGGACAGGCCTCTTGCGCGACGCTGGTGTCCAGCGTGACTTGGGCGTGTTTGGCCAGGGTAGACTGCGCACCACCGGTGATGGCCACCAGCGGCACGCCTTGCCGGCTGAGCATCGGCAAAATCGCGTTGAGCTCGTCACTTTCGCCGCTGTTAGAAATAGCCAGCACCACATCGACGGTTTTGATCATGCCCAAGTCGCCGTGGCTGGCTTCGCCCGGATGCACAAACATGGCAGGCGTGCCAGTAGATGCCAAAGTTGCTGCAATCTTGCGCCCGATATGGCCGCTTTTGCCCATGCCCATGACCACCACGCGGCCACGGCAGGCCAGCATCACGCCAACCGCATCACTGAACTCGGGGCCTACCCGGGTTGCCAGGCTTAAAACAGCGGCGGCTTCAATCTCAAAGGTTTTGCGTGCCAAAGCCAACGCTTGGCTGGCGCTAAAAAGGGCGGGTTCAACGTGCATACCGCATTCTATCGACCGGTGATCCGCAAAGCGCCACACAACACGTTTAATATCAATCCATGAGCGGCCTGGAACTAACCCTGTTGTACCTGCTGGCAGCAGTGCTGGGGGTGACGCTTTTTCGCTGGTTGAAGTTGCCGCCCATGCTGGGCTATCTGGCAGTCGGCGTGGTGATTGGCCCGCACGCGCTGGCGCTGTCTAAAAATGCTGAGGGCGTGCGCCACTTGGGCGAATTTGGCGTGGTGTTTTTGATGTTTGTGATTGGGCTTGAATTTAATCTGCCCAAACTCCGGTCGATGCGCCGCCACGTGTTTGGGCTGGGGCTGCTGCAGGTGCTGCTGACAGTGGTGCTGGGCACAGCCGCCTCGCTGTTGTTGGCTTTTTTTACGCCCACGTTGTGGACGATGCCTTGGCAAACCGCACTGGCACTGTCGGGCGCGATGGTGATGAGCAGCACGGCGATTGTGGTCAAGCTGCTGTCTGAGCGGCTGGAACTGGCGTCTGAACACGGCAAACGGGTGATGGGTGTGCTGTTGTTTCAGGACTTGGCCGTGGTGCCGCTGTTGGTGCTGATTCCCGCGCTGGGTTCATCGCCCGACAAACTCTTGGCCGCGCTGGCCGTTGCGGGCCTAAAAGCTGTGCTGCTTCTGGGGCTGTTGTTGACAGGTGGGCAGCGCGTGATGCGCTGGTGGCTGACGATTGTGGCGCGGCGCAAAAGCGAGGAGCTGTTTGTGCTCAATTTGCTGCTGGTGACGCTAGCCCTGGCTTGGGTCACTGAGCTTGCTGGCTTGAGCCTGGCGCTCGGTGCTTTCATCGCCGGTATGCTGATTTCAGAGACTGAATTCAAGCACCAGGTGGAGACCGACATCCGGCCGTTTCATGACGTGTTGTTGGGCCTGTTTTTCATCAGCATCGGCATGATGCTGGACTGGCACATTGTGCTGGAGCGCTGGCCACTGGTGCTGATGCTGGCCACGCTGCCAGTAATTTTTAAGTTACTGCTGATAACCGGCTTAACACGTGCGCTAGGCGCTACAAATGGTGTAGCACTTCGCACCGGGCTGTACCTGGCGCAAGCAGGCGAGTTTGGTTTTGTGCTGTTGACGCTGGCCAACGAATCCAGCTTGGTGCCGCCCGGTTTGCTCAACCCGATTTTGGCCAGCATGGTGCTGTCGATGCTGGCCACGCCTTTCATTGTTTTGTACAGCAACCGCATCGTGATGAGATTAGTTGCCAGCGAGTGGTTACAGCAGTCGCTGCAAATGACCAGCATTGCCCGCAAGTCCATCAACACCAGCAAGCATGTGATCATTTGCGGTTACGGGCGCTGCGGTCAAAATTTAGGCCACATGCTGGAGCAAGAAGGCATTCAATACATGGCGCTTGACCTTGACCCAGACCGGGTGCGGCAAGCCGCCAGCGCAGGTGACTCGGTGGTTTTTGGCGATGCGGTACGGCTGCAAGCGCTGATGGCGGCCGGCTTGGCACGTGCCAGTGCGGTGGTGGTGACATATTTAGACACCGCCAGCGCTTTAAAAGTGCTGGCCAACGTACGCGCCCACGCGCCCAGCGTACCGGTGATTGTGCGCACGGTTGACGACCACGACCTGGAAAAGTTGCAAGCCGCCGGTGCCACTGAAGTCGTGCCCGAGGCGATTGAAGGCAGCCTGATGCTGGCCAGCCATGCGCTGGCACTCGTCGGCGTGCCGATGCGCCGGGTGATACGCGTGGTGCAGGACCAGCGCGACAAGCGCTACAACCTGCTGCGCGGCTATTTTCGGGGAGCTGACGACGACACCGCCGACGAGCATGACGAAGAACGCCTGAGCACGGTCACGCTGCCCCTCGGCAGTAAATCAGCGGGCTATACGCTGGCGTTTTTGGTGCTGCATCGCGTGGGCGCGCGGGTGGTCAGCTTGCGCAGAAGCGACGGTAAAACGCTGGCGCCCCAAGACGACACCGTGCTCGAAGACGGCGACACACTGGTGCTGTCGGGCAAGCCTGAGGCGCTGGCGGTCGCTGAAGACAAAATATTGCGCGGATTTCAGAATAAAAAAGGAGCCGTGTGAAACGTCGGCAGCTTTTAACGACAGCTGCGGCGTGTAGTGCTTGGGTGCTACAGCCCACATTTGCGCAAACCGCCACAGATATCACCACCTTGCTGCGCAAAGGCGGCTGCGCACTTGTGCTGCGCCACGCGCAAACTGAGCCCGGTTTTGGCGACCCGCCTGGCTACCGGCTTGACCAATGCAGCACCCAGCGCAACTTGAGCGATGCAGGCCGGGAGCAGGCCAGGCAGATTGGCCAGTGGTTCAAGGCCCGTGGCCTTAAGCCGCACAGCACACAAACCAGCGTGTGGTGCCGCTGCAAAGACACGGCCGAACTTGCATTTGGCCGGTACACAGTGTGGGGTGCCCTTGGCTCAACATTTGACAACCGCAGCCAGCAACTCAGCCCAACGCAAGAGCTGCGCACCCGGCTTAAAAACATCCCGGTCGGGCATTTTGAGGTGTGGGTAACGCACCAGGTCAACATCACCGCGCTGACTAACGAGGTGCCCGCTATGGGCGAAGCCGTGCTGGTCAGTGACCAGGCTCAAATGTTGGGGCGGACTTTGTTCACAAATTGAGGCGGCGGTTTGTTCATTGCTGCCCTGCTCGCCAACTTTTTGGCAAAACTGCCGTGAATTTTTAAAAAAAGCGCTTTTTGCCAAAAACTTGGCAACAATACTGTTTTGCATCACAACATGTTGACGCGCAGTTACAGCCAAATAGCACTTTTTTATGACTATCGCCCCGCCAACCGCTCTTCGCCCCAACGACAAGTTAGAGCATGCCCTGATGTCAGTTTGGCTGGACGCGGCAGACGTCGGCTTGTGCGTGGTGGACAGCGCGCAAACAGTGGTGATGTTGAACCCGGCTGCGTGCGGCATGCTGGGCGTCAATGGTCTGGAAATGCTCAATCAGCCAATTGACCATTTGGCAAAGGCGGTGCAGTTTCAATCAGATGTCGCACAGTGGCTGAGCGAACTTGATGATGACGGTAGCCGCCACGCCAGCATCACCCGGGGTGACGCGCAAGTCGACTTGCTTTTCAAAGCCAGTAATTTAAAGAGCAGTGTTGCGCAGGCACTTGGCATTGTTGGCGATATGACTTTCAAAGTCATTGCCATCACCGACGTCACTGAGCTGCTGCAAGCACAGCGCCAAGTCAATTCAGAATCCTTCAGGCGACAGTGGCAGGCGCTCAACGCGGGCGTGGTGATCTCAGACGCCCGGTTGCCCGACATGCCTATCATTTACGTGAACCCGATGTTTGAGTCCATGTCCGGCTACACCATGGCTGAGGTGATTGGCCGCAACTGCAGATTTTTGCAAGGCGATGAGGCTAACCAGCCTGGTTTGGTGGCTATTCGCGCGGCCGTTGTTGGCCAGCGCAACGGTTATGCCAAGCTGCGTAACTACCGCAAAGACGGCAGTCTATTCATTAACGAGCTGTTCATATCGCCCGTCAAAGATGCCAGTGGTGTGGTCACGCATTTTGTCGGTATTCAGCATTTAGAAACCCCATCGATGGTGTAAGGCGCGGCATGAGTTTTTTCTCCAAAACTGCAGAGCAACCGACGGTCATTGACGATGACGCAAGCGCGCGCCCGACGTTCACCTTCAGCGTTGAAGGATTGGCGGCGCGAGAAGAACTGCTGTTCAAAAGCTATGTGCGCTTGCTGGACTACCTGACCGAACACCGCTGGCAGTACCACGAGCCCTCAGCGCTGCATCGGGTTGACCTGCTGGTCACCAGTGATCAAGTCACGCCTACCCGATTTTTGCAGAACACTGGCCAGCCCCAGGCCTTGTTGCAATTGGGCGCTGACAACGCTAACCGCAGCCGGTCATACCTGACCTGGCCGCTCAAACCCAACGAGCTTGAACACCAACTGAACCGCCTGGGTCGTTCGATAGAAGCTGCTGCTGCAAACGCGCAAAGTAAGGTTGAGCAGGCCACCCTGCCAGCACCGCTTTTTGCTGAACTTGCGCCTGCCGAGCTGTCCGCCAGGCAATACCGTTTGCGCCAATGGCCCAGGCCGATGCTGCTGGCAGAAGCCGGGCGAATGCGGTTGGCGACGCTGCTCACTGGCAAAGCCATGAGCTTGGAGGAGATGGTGTTTCGCTCTGCATTGCCCCAATCCGTGTGTGAACGTTTTCTGGCCGATATGCAAACCGCAGGGTTGATCATTCACCCGGATGCTGAAGCCAGCCAAGGCCCCGCTTGGGTGCCACCTGCTGCCAAAAAGCCCCGTCTTACGCCACACCAAGAGCGCCAGGCCGCGCAGCCTGCCACCAAAACCGTGGTGCACTCTGGCCTTTTAGACCGTATTCGAATGCGCTTTGGCATCAAAAGCGCCCGCGCCTCTTAAAAAGCTAGTTAATCAAAAGCCATGGCAGAGCACAAGATACTTTTTAGCGGCACCACAGGCGCCGGCAAAACCACAGCCATCGGCCAGGTCAGCGAGATACCGCCCTTGAGTACCGACGTCCGCAACACCGACACTGGCCTGTCCAAAGACATGACCACAGTCGGCATGGACTATGGTGAGGTCACCCTGGACAACGGCGACAAACTGCGCCTTTACGGCACACCGGGCCAGCAGCGGTTTGACTTCATGTGGAAAATTTTGTCCAAAGGCGCTTTGGGTCTGATCATCCTGATTGACAACCGGCAACCAAATCCACTGGCTGATTTAGACCGTTATCTAGATGGCTTTGCGCAACTGATTGAAAACACCGCCTGTGTGGTGGCAGTTGGCAGAACCGAGACCCATGCGTCGCCAGACTTGGAGCAATTTGCCAACCACATGGCCACGCGTGGTGTGATTTGCCCAGTGCTGACGGCGGATGTGCGAGACGCAGCGCAAGTTACCCAGTTGCTAGAATTATTGTTGCTGCAATTAGAAACAAAAATGGAAATTAACTAGCATGTCGATTGCATTGGGTTTGCAGCGCGCCAGTGAAAAAGCGCTTGACGAGTTGATGGCGCAGGTCAAAGGCGTCAAAGCCATTTTGATTGCCACTGAGGACGGATTTGAAGTGGCAGCGCGGGTGCAGAACACAGCGCAAATATCGCGTCTGTCTGCCATGGCAAGTTCTTTGGCAGCGTTGGGCGCTATGGCCGGGGAAGAAAGTCAACTCGGCGTATGCCGAAGCCTGCTGATGGAGGCCGATGACGGGTACATTACCATTGTGCAGGTGCGCAGGCCCGATGTGTCGCTAATTTTCAGCGTCATTACCGGACGCGACGCGGTGATTGGCCAAGTTCTGTACTTTTCTAAAAAAGCCGCACAGTCGCTGCAAGACGCTGCTGCCTGACGCGTCATGCCGAACTCTGCACAAGTTATTGCGCGTCTTCAAACACTCGCGGCGTTTCCAGCCATTGACGGCTGCGCCCTGGTCGAGGTGTCTACCGGCATGGCCTGGCATATCGCAGGCAATTACCCACAGCTTGAGCGCGTTGGTGAAGCCGCGATTGAGTTCTGGCGTGTACATGCGCGATTGTCTGAGCACTTAAGCGAGCTTGGTCCGTTGAAATCAGCCGCTTACTCGTTTGCCAACCGCGTGGTGGCTCTGTTTCCCTGCTCCGACGACCCGGCTCTGGTTTTGGTTTGTGTAGCGGCAAAAGGCCCTGTGGCCTGGGCGAGCTGGGGTGTTGAAGTCGAGGCGCTCAGGCGCGAGCTGATAGCTGCGCCCGTGCCGCAGTCGACATCGCCAGGGCTGAGAACGCAGTCGTGAGCTGCTGCGAAATTTTAGGCTGCCACCGTACCAGCGCCGCGGTGGCGGCTCCTTGTTTTCAGGCGTTGCAATTTTGTTTGTTTAACTTTTAGGAATTTTTATTATGGCTACCATCAACCAAACGATGCAAGAAATGATGACTGTCGACGGCGCCTTGTGCGCGTGTCTGGTTGACTCGTCCAGCGGCATGATTTTGGGCCAAATCGGCTCTGGCGTCGACCTTGAAGTTGCCGCTGCCGGCAATACCGAAGTGGTCCGCGCCAAACTCAAAACCATGCGCGCGCTAGGCCTGTCGGATGTGATTGAAGATATCTTGATCACGCTGGGCAAGCAGTACCACATCATTCGCCCTATGGCGCGCAAAGAAGGGCTCTTTATCTACATCGTGCTGGACAAGCAAAAGTCCAACCTGGCTTTGGCTCGCCGTAAAGTGCAGGAAGTTGAAAAAGACCTGATCGTTTAATTCGCAGCCAATGTGACCTGCACAAAGCCGGAACGTAGCCTATGCCGATCTTGTCGCTAAAGTTGATGGACGCCTCTGGGCTTGCGATGACCGACCAAACGGTCAAGGTGCTGAGCTGCGCTGCGCTGTGGTGCTACAGCTCAATTATTCAGGGCGCTAGCAGCTATTATATCAATAGCAGATTTTATGTTTCCAACCAGTCGGATGGCTTTCCCATGGCGTTTACCGGCAACAGTGCACCGTAGGTAAAGGTCTTGGGCAAAGCATGCGCCGGCATCTCGCTGAGCGCCCAAGCTTCCACCTGACTTGGGTGTTGCCACTGACCCGCATCATGCAGCACCACAAACGCTTTCAGTCTGGGGCTTGGTTCGGCGTTCAAACGAACCACCGCCTGCTTGACCAAGGGGTGGCTGCGTAGTTTGCTGGCAACCCACTCGGCAGACACGTTATGCCCGCCGACTTGCACCATGCTGTCGGCGCGTCCGATCAAGTTGAAGGTCCGGTCACCGGTCCAAGCAAGCTCGTCTTGTACCGCCAGGGCAACGGCGGTGCCACTTGGAAGCTCAAGCGTGATGCCCCCGTCCTGCGAGCGGCTGCGCCCTGGGGCAAGCTGGTAAGCACTGACGGGATTGTCCCGCCAGGCCAGGCCGGCGGTTTCGCTTGAGCCGTAAATTTGCAGCAACCGTGTCAAAAACGACTTGCCAGCAATGGGGGCGATCAGTTGCTGGTGCACAGCGCTTGGCAATGGCGCGGTAGACGACACCCCCTGCACGCCATGGGCTTGTGGGTCACGCCGCGCCAGCCATGTCCATTGGTCAGGCACCGCCACCACCAAGTCACCTGGCAGCAGTGGCGGCAGGTTGCTTAAGTCAGCATCCAGCGCCGGCACGCCAAGCGCTATCGGCACAAGCACGCCCCAAATGAAGCCATAGATGTGGTGGGTGGGGCACAGCACCACCACCCTGGTGACAGGCATCGCGGCGGGCGCGCTGCTCAATACTTGAGCCCAAGCCCGCGCCTCGCTGGCCAGCACGTCTTCAAAATGGCGGATGTGTTTGCGTGTCCCGGTGCTGCCTGATGTTGAAAAGGTAAAGTGCTTGGCACCGCTGGCTCTGGCGCGCTGCATCACGGCCGCCCAATCGGTCACGCTACGTTTGGCTAAAAACAGGTCTTCAAAACCCACGTCGTAGGCGTTGCACCATGTGGCCGCGGCGGTGGCCAGCTGCATGCGGGCCAGCGAGTCAAGGGCCAGCGCGCCTGGCGCATTGTTTGACCAATGACAGTGCGCGCTGTCGGCTCGGGACGGCAGAGCCGCTTTGAAACCCGCCATGGCTGAAATCTCACTCCAGGCCAGGTCGCGGCAAACCCGCTGCAAGTTGTCGGCGCTTAGCTCAAAGGCTGGCACGTGTGCCCCAAGGGGTAGGTAGCCCGTGCTTCAAAATTTTAAAATGTCCTCGTGGCGCGAGCCGCTTCTTGCGCCCGGTGCCAGAGCGGCTGATACCGGCGCGGCCAGTGGCGCGGGGGCAGGCGCAGGTACATAAGAGGCAGGGGCAGGGGCAGGTGCGGGCGCTGGTGGCTGTGCGGCAGCGGCGGCGGGGGCGGCGTTAGCGCCGCTGTTCATGGCCGCAATCACGGCGCTGACAATGTCGGCAATAGACGGTGCAGACGACTGGGGCGCGCCAGTTGGCACGGCCTGTAGCGGTGCAGGGCGCGTTTCGGCGTGGAAATCTTGCGGCGCTGTAGGCATGCTGATGGGCTCCACAAACGCGTTTTGAATCAGCGGCTTGTTGGCCCGCTTGACCAAAATCATCACGTTTTTTTGACCCAAATGGTTGGGGATGGTCACCATGTGTACTTTGACCTGGGTGGCCACGTCGCGGTGGTCGAAAGTGTAATCAAACACGGCGTTTAAAAAGCCCTTTTTGACACCCTCTAAAAACCGGCCGTAAAACGCTTGCGTCTTGGTGCACAGCGCAACATCGTCAAAGAAATTTTTGCCAATCGCCCACTTGGGATCTACTCCGGTGAGGTCACCCTCGGCCATGTTGTATTCCAAAATCGTGCCTGTCAAATCCAGCTTGACCAATCCAAACGGCAAACCGTCTTTGATTGAGTCTGGGATACGCGGTAAGAGCTCGGCTAAATTTACGCCTTCAAAACTGATGTGTTCCATGATGGGCTGCTTAAAAATCTAAAACTTGATGGTGCGGTATGGCAAGGAGCGAAATTTTATTCTCGGGGCACAGGCGGCATGACGCGCCTGACAAGTATCCAAATATGCGGTGTGGCCATGGCAACCCGAGGTTTGGTGATGCGCACCATCATCGGGGTTTCCGGCATTTCATGGAAATACACAAACGGGAACATCTGGTCATAGCTCATGGCTTTCAGCGCGCTTTTGTAGCGACCCTGAAATTGTTCGCTAACCCCGCACACCGCCAGCTCCAAGAAAAACCCCGCGCCCATCACCGTGCGCGGATCGCGGTTGGTCAACTCGCCCTCGGTGCGGTTGAATTTGATGATTTTTGCTTTGTCGTTTAGCAGCACAGCACCAACCGGCAGGTCGTCAAAAGCTGCTTGTGGCAACCGGTCGATGGTTTCCATCACGTCGCGCCCGTCGACATGAAAAAACTGCTGATATTTTTGAAGTAACTCGGATGACATGACGACCTCTGGAAACTGAATTTGTTGCTGCGGCTGCTTTTTGTTTGCCACGCAAAACTGTTTTGTATGCTACGGTAGTTTTACAACGCCTAGACTACGTCGCCGCATTTGATACTTTTAGTAACTTAAAAAATCAAAATAAGCACAAATTTTTCACCTTTTTGCCGAAAATTTAATCCGGCACCGCTACCAATTTGAGCCCCCTCCGCTGTGGTCGAATGCGCTTGGCGACGCTGTTGACGGGCAAGGCCATCAGCACCAACGAGCTGGCCGTTTGCTCGAATCTGCCGCTGGGCAGGTGTGTGGCTTTTGTGGCCAAACCACTTCAAGACAAATTACTGGTGAACCTTGCCAAGTAAATCGTGCCGGTCGAGCGCATGGCCGGACAGGTGCCAAAGCTGTTGCCGACCGGCCTGCTGGCCAGGCTCAGGCTCAGTATTTTTTGAGATGCTTTGCGCTGTAGCCCTTCAAAATATTGCGCTAGCCGCTATCAACTAAATAGCATTTAGTTTTTTAAACACAGGCCTTGAATGGTTTCCCGGCCAGCTGTGGCTTGATGATTTCAAGCTGACCGCGCAGTTCTGTATCTACAGTCGGTATTTTCAGGCGCTGCCCGATCAGTTCTGATCGCTCTTGAATCACTTTTGCGGTCTTCACGCCTTTTTTAGCAATTCGCACCAATGCCCTGTCTGCCTCGGCTTGGGTGGTAAAGCTCCCCAAAGACAAACCGGGCTCCAGCGCCGCATTGTCCAGCGCTTCAAATGAGACGCTCATGCCGCGCAGTTCTGCCTGTTTTTTGAGGATGGCATCCGCTGAGCTGTATTTGCCCATGTAGACCAGCCACCGGGCAGGTTCCTGCACGCTTTCTAAAGCCCAACTGCCGGCCGGCAAAGCGCTGATCAAGCGCTCACGCAGCACCACCGTTTGTTCCTCATTGAAAACACCAACCTGCAAGCATTCAGTCGCTGCGGTGGTTAAGGGCGAACCGGCTTGCAGGGCCAACGACGCTTCTTGTGGCGTCAAAATACGCAGCGCTTCGGGCTTGATTTGCTGCGCCAGGCGCTGCGGCTCGGTCTGCGCTACCGGCGCAAAGCCATAGGCCGCGAGCAAGCCGTGGGCCCAAGCGTAGTAGCCAGCGTTGGCCAGCACCAACAACAAAACCAGTAGTCTTAACATGGCCGCACATCCACGTGGAAAGCGCGGCCATACACTGGCCGCACAGTGACTTCAGAGCTTGTGATTTCTTTCATACCCGCGGAAGTATGCACCAGCAGCGCACCGCTTTCTGTCACGCCGTGGGCTTGACCGCAGGTGCCGTCAGACAGCTGTAGGTCTCGGCCTGCCAGCGCGTCGCGCCGGTTAAAACGGGCTTGAAACGGCGCAAAACCAAATTGCTCAAACGCCTGCACGGTTTGTACCAGCGGCGGCAACACGCATAGCAGGGTATGCGCAACGTCCGCCTCGGGCTGCAAATCGTGCAAACAGCCCGCGGCAATGGTGGTGCTGGCCTGTGCATCAAACGCAATCGCCCGCACATTGATGCCCACGCCAATAACCACGCAACGTTGGCCTTCAAACGTTGCCGTCTCGACAAGAATGCCGCCCAGCTTTCGCTCCGATGTTCCTTGCATTAGCCATAGGTCATTTGGCCATTTCAAAGCAATGCGGTGTTGCGGGGCGTTGACCGCGTCCAGACTGTCGGCCAAGCTCACACCAACTGCGAGTGACAAACCCGACCAATCGGTGGGCGCTAACGGCAAGCCAATTGAAAACGTCAAGCTGTCACCGCGCAGGCTGTGCCACTGGCGTCCCAACCTGCCGCGCCCGGCACTTTGCTGCTCGGCCACCAGCAGCACGGGCTCCGACTGGCCGCTTTTAAAGCGCCGCATCAGCTCGGTGTTGGTGGATTCAACCGTCGGCAATACCTCGCAGGTAAAGCCTGGCAATGTCGGCGCTACGGCGCGCCAAATGGCTTCTAGCGGCCAGCGAATGGGGTTTGTGGTGAACAACGCCTGCCTGCTCAGTCTTTTTTCTTGTCTTTCTTTTTCTTCTTCTTTTTGTCGCCTTTGTCTTTAGACTTTTCTTTGGGCGCTAGCAGCGTGCCCCGGCATTTTTTAGCGCCGCACCAGCACGGGTATTCAGCCAGCAGCTTAGGCGTGTATTTGGCGTCAATGATCAACCCATAGTCATAAAACAGCTCTTGCCCCGCTTCAATGTTGCGCAGCGCCTTGATGAACACCCGGCCGCCATCTTCGTCAGCTTCGCAATTGGGCTTGCAGGCGTGGTTGATCCAGCGTGACGAGTTACCGCCGTGTTTGGCGTCAATCACATGTTTGGCATCCATGTGAAAGTAAAACGTGTGGTTCGGGTCTTTGGGGTCGTGCGGGTGGCGACGCAGCGCCTCTTTCCAGGTGATGACCTCGCCCACATACTCAATGATGGTTTCGCCTTCGGCTAAATCAGTCAGGGCAAAAACACCTTTGCCATGCACGCCGGAGCGGCGAGTTTGAATGCGGCGAGCATCGGTGGTGGCGGGTGCTTCTTGGGGTGCGAACGCTTGGCTTTTTAACACTGCAAAGACACTTCCTGAAAATTTTTAGGGATGGTTAATTTATGCCCGCGCTCGACTTTGCGCGTTCCAACTTGCGCGAATGTGCGCATACCAACCTGCACGGCTGTGTGCGCACCAGCATGTGCGCACACCCAATCTACGCCACATTGTAGTGAGGCGATTTTTATTCGAGCGACCGCTGTGATGCAGCGCCGACCCTTGTTGAGGCTCAGCCCTCTGGCACTGGCCCTACCGGTGTAAGCGCAGCGCACTGAAAACACTTTGCCAAAGCTCGGCAGTACCCTGCAGTTGCCCGATGTGACGCCGCTCAATGGCAAAGTATGGGCAGCGCAAAAACAGGCCTTCTGCACGCTTGTGGTGTACTGGTGTGCCAACTGGTGCCTTTTTTGTGCGGTGTAGTCGCCTCATATACAAGCCCTGTGGAGGACGCTAAGGGCCCATGATTTAGGCGTGCTGGCGATATCGATTAACAGACTAGAAAGTGCTGTTAGCGGCTACATGAAAAGCAAAGGCTACAGCTTCCCGGCGAGCGTGCTGGCGGGCGATGTGGCTAAGATGCTGCCAAAAGCACAGGGCTTGCCCGCGGTGGTGGTGTTGAAAATTGACAAGCAAAAAGTCGGATGTTGAACCAAGCAAAGGCAAAGTGTTTTTTGCCGAAGGCTGGGGGATGTTCCCTGAAGACATTGAAGGTTTGAAAAGATTTATATGAAAACTTTGGTCATTGCAGAAAAACCCTCTGTCGCGCAAGACATCGTGCGCGCCATGACGCCGAGCGTGGGCAAGTTTGAAAAGCACGACGAGTATTTTGAATCTGACGACTGGGTAGTGACATCTGCCGTGGGCCACCTGGTTGAAATTCAGGCGCCTGAAGAGTTTGACGTCAAGCGCGGTAAATGGAGCTTTGCCAACCTGCCCGTGTTGCCGCCGTACTTTGATTTAAAGCCGATGGACAAAACCAAGACGCGGCTGAACGCCATCGTCAAGCTGACCAAGCGCAAAGACGTCGACAAGATAGTCAATGCCTGCGACGCGGGCCGCGAGGGCGAGCTGATTTTCAGGCTCATTCAACAATACGCCAAAAGTAAGCACCCAGTAAAACGCCTGTGGCTGCAGTCGATGACGCCCGCCGCCATTCGTGACGGCTTTGACACGCTGCGCACTGAAAAACAAATGCAGGGCCTGGCCGATGCGGCACGCTCAAGGTCTGAGGCCGACTGGATGGTGGGCATCAACGGCACCCGCGCCATGACGGCGTTTAATTCGCGTGACGGCGGCTTCTTTTTAACCACGGTGGGCCGGGTGCAAACGCCCACGCTCTCGGTCGTTGTCGAGCGCGAAGAGAAAATCCGCAAGTTCGTCAGCCGTGATTACTGGGAAATTCACGCGTCGTTTTTGGCCGAGGCGGGCGATTACCCCGGCAAGTGGTTTGACCCTAAGTGGAAAAAAAGCGCGGCAAATGCCGAGAACGCCGAGCCCGACGCCGAGCTGAAAGCCGACCGTGTCTGGTCACAGCGCGAAGCCATTGCAATCGCCGAGGCTGTGCGCGGAAAAGCCGCGACGGTTACAGAAGAAAGCAAGCCGACCAGCTCAGCCGCTGGCCAGTTGTTTGACTTGACATCGCTGCAACGTGAGGCCAACGGTAAGTTCGGCTTTTCCGCCAAAACCACGCTGCAAATTGCGCAAAGCCTGTACGAGCGCCACAAAGCCCTGACCTATCCGCGTACCGACTCACGCGCGCTGCCTGAAGACTATTTGCCGGTGGTTAAAAAGACGTTCGAGATGATTGCCGACTCTAGCATGCGGCATCTGGCGCCGCATGCGCTGGTGGCGCTGAACGGCAACTACATCAAGCCCAACAAACGCATTTTTGACAACGCCAAAGTCAGCGACCACTTTGCCATCATCCCCACATTGCAAGCGCCCAGCGGCTTGAGCGAAGCCGAACAAAAGCTGTACGACCTGGTGGTACGCCGCTTCATGGCGGTGTTTTACCCAAGCGCTGAATATTTGGTCACGACCCGCATTTCCTTAGCCGTTGGCCACAGTTTCAAAACCGAAGGCAAGGTGCTCGTCAAGCCGGGCTGGCTGGCCATTTACGGCAAAGAAGCACAGACAGACGACGACGACAAGGACGGCAAATCACTGGTGCCCGTCAAACCGGGCGAAATGGTGCGTACTGAAGTCGCCGAGGCCAAAGGCTTGAAAACCCGGCCACCGGCACGCTACAGCGAGGCAACACTTTTGGGCGCGATGGAAGGCGCAGGCAAAACCATCGACGACGACGAGCTGCGCGAAGCCATGCAGGAAAAAGGCCTGGGCACGCCAGCCACGCGCGCCGCCACGATCGAAGGCTTGATCGCTGAGAAATACATGCTGCGCGAAGGACGCGAACTGATCCCGACTGCCAAAGCATTTCAGTTGATGACATTGCTGCGCGGGCTGGACGTGCAGGAATTGTCCAAAGCCGAGCTGACGGGCGACTGGGAATTTAAACTCGCGCAAATGGAGCAAGGCAAATTAAGCCGTGAAACCTTCATGGCCGAAATTGCCGCCATGACCGA
>JAYWFR010000228.1:0-19974 GCA_043778695.1 Polaromonas sp.
GTCCGGTCCGTAGGAAAAGCGACCTATCCCGTAGCATCAAATTCGATTGAGATGAGACAAATAGGGCTAATGCGCATATCTGACGGGCGCAAGCAGCTAGTACTTTAATAGTGGTTCGGACTTTTCACCAACGCTCACTTGTCTGGCCCGACCTTGTCCTCACTGCCCATTTCCCAAGCTCAACCGACGCCGCTGGACGTGCTCGGCCAGGTGTTCGGCTATAGCGACTTTCGCGGCCCGCAGCAAGCCATCGTCGAGCATGTGATTCACGGCGGCGACGCCTTGGTGCTGATGCCGACCGGCGGCGGCAAGTCGCTGTGCTACCAGATTCCGGCCATCGTTCGGCAAAACGCCGGCCACGGCGTGACCATCGTGATTTCGCCGCTGATTGCGCTGATGCACGACCAGGTCGGCGCGCTGCTGGAAGCCGGCGTGTCGGCAGCTTTTCTGAATTCGACCCAGACCTATGAGGAAAGCAGCCAGTTGGAAAAGCAGCTGTTGCGCAACGAGCTGACGCTGCTCTATGCCGCGCCCGAGCGCATCAACACGCCGCGAATGAAAAGCCTGCTGGCGTCGCTGCACGAGCGCGGACTGCTCAGTCTGTTCGCAATCGACGAGGCGCATTGCGTCAGTCAGTGGGGCCATGATTTCCGGCCCGAATACCGCAGTTTGAGCCTGCTGCACGAGACTTTCCCCGACGTGCCGCGAATGGCACTGACCGCCACTGCCGATGCGCTGACGCGGCAGGACATGATCGAGCGTTTGCGGCTGGAAGACGCGCGCGAATTTGTCAGCAGCTTTGACCGCCCCAACATCCGCTACACCATCGTCGAGAAAACCGACCCGACGCGCCAGTTGCTGCGTTTCATCGAGACCGAGCACGACGGCGAGGCCGGCATTGTGTACTGCCAGTCGCGCAAGCGTGTGGAAGAAATTGCCGGCATGCTGGCTGACGCCGGCATCAAGGCGCTGGCCTATCACGCCGGGCTTGATTCGTCCCTGCGCCAGCAGCGGCAAGACCGATTTCTGCGCGAGGACGGTATCGTCATGGTCGCGACGATTGCGTTCGGCATGGGCATCGACAAGCCCGACGTGCGCTTTGTCGCGCACCTGGACATGCCAAAAAACATTGAAGGCTACTACCAGGAGACAGGAAGAGGCGGCCGGGATGGTTTGCCCGCCAACGCGTGGATGACCTACGGCCTGGCCGACGTCGTCAACCAGCGCCGCATGATTGACACCAGCGAGGCGGCCAGTGAAGAGTTCAAAGCCGTGATGCGCGGCAAGCTGGATGCGCTTTTGAATCTGGCAGAAGACACCCGCTGCCGCCGCGTCAGTTTGCTGAATTATTTTGATGAAGAAAGCTTGCCTTGTGGTAACTGTGACAACTGCATTTCACCCCCAGCGGTGTGGGACGCTACAGACGCCGCCCGCAAAATGCTTAGCTGCATTTACCGTGTGCAGCAGGCCAGCGGCATCAGCTTTGGCGCGGGGCATTTGATGGATATTTTGCGCGGCAAGGCGACTGAAAAAGTCCTGCAGCACGGCCATGACAAGCTCTCCACATTCGGCATAGGCGCTGACTTGGCTGAAACGCAATGGCGTGCTGTACTGCGGCAGCTGATCGCCAAAAACATGGTTTATGTTGATGCAGAGGCTTACAGCACATTGCAACTGCTGCCTGATGCGCGGCAGGTTTTGAAGGGTCAAGCCAGCGTGATACTGCGCGAGCAAACCGGAACAGAAAAATCCAGCCGCGCCAAAAAAATCACCAAAACATCGGCCAAAGGAATTGCCGAGGCCGCATTGAACGCTGGCGCACTGGAGCGGTTGGCCCAGCTGAAAGCCTGGCGCGCAGAAGTTGCGCGAGAACACAATCTGCCAGCCTTCGTGATCTTCCATGACGCCACCTTGCGTGCCATTGCTGAACGCGACCCGCAGAATTTGCGCGACCTGGAAGGCATTGCGGGGATTGGTGTGAAGAAGCTGGAGGCTTATGGCGCCGAAGTTTTGCGGGCTTGCCGGTAACTGCTTAACACGCTTGAATGCATCGGTAGCGCCCGTCATTACCAACCAGAGCAGTCTGCCTGAATGTTTTACTACGTGTCCCCCGCCCCCTTTGGGGGCTCCTCCTTGACCTCCGTAAAACACTCAGGCAAACCGCTCTTTTATTCTTGATCAAACAACCCTGTTTAGCAGCGGACATGGCGCGTCTGCCGCAGCGAAATCAAGGAGGAGCCCCCAACGGGGGCGGGGGACATTCGCGGAGGTAGATGGGGCGTGGCCGTTGCGGGTTTGAAAAAACGAACTTCTATTTTCCACGAGACAAGTTCCAATGGAAACAGTTACTCTTGAGCACCATCACCAGGGCACCCAAATGAAATCACATTTCTCGCGCCACTCAAACCTGCCTGGCTTGCTGCTCGTGCTGACTTTGGCAATCACTGTGATCGCTGCATTGACCGGATGCTCAGCAGTGGCAACAGGAACTAATGGTTCAGTCCAGCCGCCTAAATTGCTGGTGTTTTTGGTAGTAGACGGCTTGCCGCAGCGCCAGCTAATGGGCGTGCGAGACCAGCTGGCACCTGATGGCTTTGCGCGGTTTCTTGATCGTGGCACCTGGTTTGCCAACGCGCATTACGACCACGCATTTACCGTCACAGCTGCTGGCCATGCGGTCATGCTGACGGGAGCCAACCCCAGCCGCACGGGCATCATTGGCAACGAATGGCGAAACCCCGATACCGGCGCGCCGGTGTACAACACCGAGGACACAAGCGCAACATACATCGGCCACGCCACCAGTGCGTTTGACGGCACCAGCCCTAAAAATCTGAAGGTAGCGACGGTAGGCGACGTGCTGCGCGCTGCCAGCCCATCATCAAAAGTCATCGCTATTTCAGGCAAAGACCGCGGCGCAATCTTGCCCGCTGGCAAAAGCGGCACCGCCTACATGTACATGTCCGCCAGCGGTAACTTTGCGTCAACCACTCACTACATGGCCCGGCACCCGGCTTGGGTGGATGCTTACCAAGCCAGCAAACCGGCTGACCGCTACTTTCGAAGCGACTGGAAGCCGCTGTTGCCCGAGGCTGCCTACGCACGGTCACTGCCTGATAACCAGCCCTGGTTTGGCCCGGGTGGCGGCGCGTTGCCGATGGCCATGTCTGCCAGCGCTGACGCAGCGCCTTCATTAACCTTCTACAACCGCATAATGCGCAGCCCGTATGGCGACGCGTTGACGTTAGATTTTGCCCGCGCAGCCTTGGCAGGCGAGCAACTGGGCCAACGCAGCGCGACAGATATTTTGGCGGTCAGCCTGTCGAGCCACGACTACATCAACCACGCCTACAGCGCCGAGTCGCGCTTGTCGCATGACCATCTGCTGCAGCTCGACCGCCTGCTGGCACAATTTTTTGCAGACCTCGACAAAACCGTTGGCAAAGACAACTACGTTGCCATGCTGACAGCCGACCACGGTTTTATGCCAGCGCCTGAAGCGTCCAGCGCACAAGGCTTGCCATCAGGCCGGTTGAGCTCATCACAGCTGCTGAACCGCATCAATGCCGGGCTGGAGAAAAAATTTGGCGAAGGCAAATGGGCGATGGGCTTTTCAGGCTCTTCGCTGTTGCTTGATAAAAGATTGATGGCTGGCAAAGGTGCAAACCCCGCCACAGTTGCTGATGAAGCACGCGCATTGCTACTGCTTGAGCCCGCCATGGCAGCCGCCTACACCCGCACCGAGCTGCTGGCAAACCAGCTCGGCAGCAGCCATTTGTTCAAACCCCTGCGCCAGTCGTGGCACCCTGATGTGTCAGGCGACGTGCAATATGCGCTCAAACCAAACTGGATGTTCACATCCGCCACAGCCGTTGCCACACATGGCTCACCCTACGACTACGACAGCCATGTGCCGCTGCTGGTGTACGGCCCCAGATGGTACAAGCCGGGGCGCATTGACGGCCGGGTAGCAATTACCAGCATCGCCCCCAGCCTGACGCAACTGCTGGGCGTTGCGCCACCTGCAGCCGCTGAGGCCGCGCCGTTACCGCTTTCGGCGCCTTAAATGGGTTTTCAGGTTGGGCGACGGACTTCTTGCGTTGATCACTCCGATATGTTTTAAGGAGCTGCTAGCGCCCGTGGTCATTGATCTACGCCCTTAAAACAAGTCAAAGTAGCGCCAAAAACAGCGCTAGATTGACAGTTTTAGAAAGTATTTTGGCCCCTAGCCCAACAAATACGAGCGCGAGCAGCTATTAATTACGTAGCAGTTCTACGCCACTACTGCACAAAGCCTATGCCCCGCGCCTCGCGCACTTCGGGTTTGATGCGGTGCTCGGCTTCAAGCTGGCTCATGAATTCATCGCTTGAAAACACAGCGTCCAGAATATCCGTCTGGCGCTTGACGGCTGCAAAGTCGCCGGGGCAAATTTGCGTCAGCTTATTTAGGCGAACCCGCAAGTCGTCAGTCAGTAATGCAGTATCGCCCGCCAACGCCTCAGTCACAAACATCGTCTCGCGCTGCAATGCAGTTAGCGGCATGAACTTGATTTTGAACGTAAAACGCCGCAGCGCTGCCTGGTCAATTTTGTCCAGCAGGTTAGTGGTGCAAATAAAAATGCCGTGGTGCCGCTCCATGCCTTGCAGCATTTCATTGACCTCGGTCACCTCGTAGGTGCGTTGCGCGCCGCGCCGGTCTTGCAAAAAACTGTCGGCTTCGTCTAGCAACAACACGGCTTTTTCATCTTCAGCTTCTTTAAACATGGCCGCCATGTTCTGCTCGGTCTCACCCACGTACTTGCTCATCAAATCACTGGCTTGCTTGATGATCAGAGGCTTGTCGAGTGCCTTGGCAATATGCTCTGCCAGCGCCGTTTTGCCGGTGCCGGGCGCACCGTAAAAGCACAGCGCGCCATGGCCGTGGGTTTTGAGTGCTTCAACCATGCGGGGAATCTCAAAGCGCGACTCGACGTTCAGCATGGCCAGGTCATAAGTGGTCACGCTTTTTCGGCCTATCGCATCTGCTTTGTTGCCCAGCGCCACATCGGCGTTTTTAAGCTGCCGCTCGATCAGTGACTCCATCTGCCCTGGCTCAGGGGTTGATTGGCAAGCTGAAGCAAGGCGCGCAAAGCGCACCGCAGTACGAATTTGCGCGGGCGTCAAACCCTTGCGGGCGGTGAGCTTGGCAACAAAGGCCTCGCTGACTTTTACCCCTTCTAGCGTTTTGCGCAACAAGCCTTCGCGCGCCCCGGGCGGCGGCGAGCGCAATTCGAGGTGGTAGGCAAAACGGCGGCGAAAAGCCGGATCAATCTGCTCAATGCGGTTGGTCACCCACAACGTAGGCACGGTGTTTGACTCCAATATTTGGTTTACCCAAGCCTTGCCGTTGACCGAGCCATTGACGGGCGCAGACAACTGGTCAGAGCGCGCCATCAGCTGCGCTGCCTCGCTTGAAATCGGCGGAAACACGTCCTCCACCTCGTCAAACAGCAGGGCAGACTGCTGACCCCCTTTGAGGAACACTTGCGCAATTTGTAATGAGCGATAGCGGTCGCGGCCGCTCAATGAATTGCCGTCGCGATCCGATGATTCAACCTCAAACAAGTCCAGCCCAGCGGCCTGCGCTACCACTTTAGCCAGCTCGGTTTTGCCCGTGCCGGGTGGGCCGTACAGCAGCACGTTAACGCCCTGCTCTTTGGCTGCTACTGCGTTTTTAAGCAGCGACACCAACACGTCGGTCTCTTCTTTGACGAAGGCAAAGTCGTTCAAACCCAACTCGCTTCGCACACTGGGCCGGGTGAACACTGCCATCAACTCATTGGTGTCGCGGTACTCGCGCATCAGCACCGGCGGCAGCTTTTCGCTGACTTTCATCAGGTCGGCCAGGTCGGTGATGTTGTGCTCTGAAATCAAATTTTCGACCATGCCAATGCGTTCCAGGCGTGAGCCCGCCCGCAGCGCTTCGGCGACTTCGGCGGCTTTGACGCCCGCGACGTCGGCCAGCGCGGCGTAGGCTTCAGGCGCGTTGTTAACTTTGAACTCCACCAGCAGCGAGCGCAAGTCTCGTTGGTACCTTGCCAGTGTGCCGTACAGCAGCAAGGCGCGTTCGGCGCGGTTGAGCTGCAATAAATTCGCCAGCGCGTCGATGTTTTTTTCAACCAGCGTGGATTGTTTTTTCAAAGCATGCGTTAAGTAATCTCCAGTTGCCGCGAGCACTGACAGCAAATCTTTCGGCTGGTCCTTGGCGTGCTCGTCTAGGTAGAAAAACAGCGTGCCTTCTTCATACGGGCCGCGCCAGGTGCCGTGGCGCTGCATGAAGTCGGCGTCACTCAGCGCCTCGTGGCCGCGCCAAAAGTCGTTGTCTTTGCAGCGGCGGCCTAAAAATTCACGCAAACGCTGCAGAGCCGGCAACGGCCACACCAGATGCCTGCCTGACAGTGACAGCAAGCTGTTCAAGTCCCGGCGCACATTGAACTTGCCGCCTTGACGTGCGGCCAGGGTAAGCACAAAGTGTGAGCACATCAGGTCCAGTACCGGGGCGTCTTTTAGCCCAGGGGACAACAACAAATCGATTGTGGAATGCTTGGCTTTCATCACAACTCCAAAAAAGGAAAAGAACGCGCCAGAAAGATCACGGCTTCACCATAACGCAGGTTTTGGTTTGAAGGAAGACAGCGCGCCAATATCCGGATTGGGCAGCGTGTGCGAAAAGCCACACTTTTCGGCGCTGATGTCGGTATCAGCGCAAGTGCTTGGCTAGCTTCGCATTGAACAATGTCTGAATGCTGACACGGCGCGGACCAGCCACCAGCTCAAACGATTGCCCCGCCTGTATCGTTCCCGTCGCTTCAACCGACAGGTAAAAGCCGCAAAAGCTGCTGTGTGCCATCAGCTTGCTGGCGTGCGAAAAACCGATGGCAGCGTTGAGTTTGCCGCAGGGCTCGCGCGGCAGCGTTACTCTCAGTTCGCAGTGCGCGAACCGCAACACATCACCGGCCCAGACCTGTGTTTCAAGCAAGCCTGCCAGCGTTAGGTTTTCTCCCAGCGCGCCGTGCGGCAATATGTCGTCCATCGGGCTCACACCGGCTTGCTGCCGGGCCTTTTGCCAGAACGCATAGTGTTCTGACGGGTAGGCGTAAATGGCTTTTTCAAGGCCGCCGTGGATTGATAAGTCGGCCTGCTCGTCGCCCATCAAACCCAGCGCCATGACCACGGTGCTTTCAAGCGTGGGCTGTTTGTTGAAAGCAGTCAGAACGCTGCGCTCCCCGATCCTGACGCGCCGGGCAGCGCCCAATTGAACGCTCAGCAAGGTTGGCAATTAATTCCAGCCAATCACGTCAAAGCCTTTTTCTTGCAGGCAGCGCTGCACATATTGGCGATACACAGGGTTCATCTTGTCATTGTGAAAAGCACCTGACACCGCGCCAGCTGACCCACCAATGGCAGCACCTGTAGCGCCCGCCCGCAGCACGTCGCTGCCGCGCCCAGTGATCAGCGCGCCCACCGCCGATGCCACGCCTGCCGTGGCCGCGCCCTCGCCGGCGCGTCTGCCGACTTCGTTTGTTTTTTGGTCCGGCGTCAGCCCGGCCTGTGCGGCGCGCGACATGCAGCCGTCGGCCTCTGCGCGGCCTTGCGCTTCGCCCACGCGGTTCAGCGTCGCATTCGGGTAAAGCACCGGCTTGGCCGATGGGCTGCCGGGCCCGGTGGCTGCGCAGCCGGTCAGCGCGGCGGCAATCAGCATGGCGCTGCAAAAAAGACGTTGTTTGAGGGCGGGGTGGTGTGTCATGGCCTGAGTGTGCCCTGAGATGCGTGCGCCGGTTTGCGACATCGGCGATCGAAAAGGTAAAATGCGAACAAATTTGCAAACATTCGACATTTTCAGGAATTTTCATGTCCCATCCAGCCGACCAAACCGCCCCCGCTAAGAATGAACCCGCGCATCAGCCGGACGTGGTGGAGTCCATTGCCCACGCCGCACCCATGATTTTGCCGATCGTGGGCGGTGTGTTGATGTTCTTATTGGCATTTATCGCTGTTTTTATGGCCTGAGCCGGTTTGGCCTGGCGCAAAAGCCCGCCACCGGCGGGCTTTTTTACGGTCGTTTGACGGCCACCAGGTTACGCAAAGCACTGCATAACCTCATGCAGGTTTTGCATAACTTTTCCCGTAACCGTCAGGTAACCGGCGCATCAGCTTCTTAAAATGGAAATAATAGTGTCACATTTTGGAGTTTTTTTTCATGAACCATCCCGCCATGCAAGGGCTTAAATTGAACACGCCCAGCTATGTCAAGAATGCAAAACTGATTGCTTGGGTTGCCGACATGGCGGCCTTGTGCAAACCCGACGCCATTGACTGGTGCGACGGCAGCGACGCTGAGTACCAGCGCCTGTGTCAGCAGCTGGTGGACGCTGGAACCTTCAAAAAACTCAACCCCGCAAAACGGCCGAATAGCTTCTTGGCTTGCAGTGACCCAACCGACGTGGCGCGTGTGGAAGACCGCACCTACATTTGCTCGGCCAAAAAAGAAGACGCGGGCCCAACAAATAACTGGATGAACCCGGTTGACATGAGGTCGACCTTGAACCCGCTTTTCGACGGCTGCATGCAGGGCCGCACAATGTATGTGGTGCCGTTTTCCATGGGCCCGCTCGGCTCGCCGATTGCCCACATCGGCATTGAGCTGTCTGACAGCCCGTATGTGGCTGTCAACATGAAAATCATGACCCGCATGGGCAGGGCCGTGTATGACGTGCTGGGCGTGGACGGCGCATTTGTACCTTGCGTGCACACCGTAGGCGCGCCGCTGGCAGCAGGCCAGACCGATGTCACCTGGCCTTGCAACAAAACCAAATACATCGTGCACTACCCCGAGACGCGTGAGATCTGGTCTTATGGCTCTGGCTACGGCGGCAATGCGCTGCTGGGCAAAAAATGCTTTGCGCTGCGTATTGCGTCCAACATGGGCAAGGCGGACTCGCAGGGGCCGTCTGGTAGCCCGGGCTGGCTGGCCGAGCACATGCTGATTTTGGGTGTGACCAATCCGCAGGGCAAAAAGTACCATGTCGCTGCTGCCTTCCCATCGGCCTGCGGCAAAACCAACTTTGCGATGCTGATCCCGCCTGCAGGCTTTGACGGCTGGAGCGTCACCACCATTGGCGACGACATAGCCTGGGTCAAGCCGGGTGCTGACGGCAAGCTGTACGCTATCAATCCAGAAGCAGGTTACTTTGGCGTTGCGCCGGGTACCAACACGCTGACCAACCCCAACTGCATGACCAGTATTGAGAGCAACACCATCTTCACCAACGTTGCGCTGACCGACGACGGCGATGTGTGGTGGGAAGGTATGGGCAATGCACCGGCGCACGCCATCGACTGGCAAGGCAAGGATTGGACGCCGACGCTAGCCAAAGAAACTGGCGCCAAAGCCGCGCACCCCAACGCCCGTTTCACCGTAGCTGCCACCAACAACCCAGCACTCGATGCCGCCTGGGACGACCCGAAAGGCGTGGCGATTGATGCGTTTATTTTCGGCGGTCGCCGTTCTACCACCGTGCCACTGGTGACTGAAGCACGCAACTGGACAGAGGGCGTGTACATGGCCGCCACCATGGGCAGCGAGACCACAGCTGCCGCCACTGGCCAAGCCGGTGTGGTGCGCCGCGACCCGTTTGCGATGTTGCCGTTTATTGGCTACAACATGAGCGACTACTTTCAGCACTGGCTTGACATAGGGGACAAGTTGGCCAAGACGGGCGCTACAACGGGCGCAAAGTTACCCAAAATCTTCACCGCGAACTGGTTTCGCAAAGGCGACGATGGCAAGTTTGTTTGGCCCGGCTATGGCGAGAACATGCGCGTGCTCAAGTGGATGATTGACCGCATTGAAGGCACCGGCCAAGGCACTGACAACGTGATGGGCGTCAGCCCCCGTTACGAAGACATGACCTGGACAGGCCTGGACTTCAGCGCCGAGAAATTTGCGTCGGTCACCAGCATCGACAAAGCCGATTGGCTCAAAGAGCTGGAGCTGCATGCCGAGCTGTTCAAGCAGCTGGCGCACCATTTGCCCAAAGCGTTGACTGACACAAAAGCGGTCATTGAAAAACGACTGATGGCTTAAGCAGGCCCTGGTTGCCGTGCCCCTTCAGCACAGAAAAAAGCCGCTCGGTTGAGTGGCTTTTTTTGATGCCGGTTGGGTTTAGTTAAACGCGAAATTTTTGGTAGGCGGGTGCCACGAATGTTAAGCCGTCATCACGTGGGTCATGGCGCACGTCACCGCGCGCTACGGCGCCTTGCAAATCAGCCATCACGCGCGCATCGGTTTTGGCCATCGCCCAAAGGCGCTCGTCGGCGCGCTTGGCAGCGACTGTGCGTGACCAGCTATCGAGCGACGCCTTCATGCTGGCGGCCACCGCGCGTACCGTACTGACACAAACCGCCAGCGCGGTGAAGGCGACTACCCACATGCCTGTCCACAACACCAGCCAATGGCCGTCTGCCATGCTGTCCATCACTTGGTAAGCAACTACCATCACCGCGGCGGCGATGGCAGCCAGCAACAGCGTTGCCAGGCCGCGCGTGCCCGAGAAGTGGCGCTTTGCCTTTTGGGCTGACGCCACCACGGACTCTAGGCGGGCCACGCCGGGGTGCTGGTTTGAATATTCAAGGTGGACGAAGCTGGTCATGGTGTTTACCTTCAATTGACAATCTCCATCGCGAAACAGCTTTGGATAGTGGAATATTAGGGTTAACGTGTAAGCTATTCAACTTTATATTTATGATGTCAGATATTCACAGCAGTGATAAATAAGACAAATGTTGCCCAAATCGCCTGTTAAATTGCCTGTTAAATCGCCCAACTTTCGCACGCTGGACTTGAACCTGCTGCGCGTGTTTGACGAAGTCATGGCAGAGCGCAGCTTGACCCGCGCCGCGCGTAACCTGTCGCTGACCCAACCCGCCGTCAGCAATGCGTTGCGCCGCCTGCGTGACACCCTGGGCGACGACTTGGTCGTACGCGAAGGCCAGGGCATGGCCCCAACGCCGCGCGCGCTGGCGCTGTGGCCCACAGTGCGTGAGGCGTTGCGCCAATTGCAGGCATCACTTACCCCCAGCAGTTTTGAGCCAGCCACAGCCACCACTGCTTTCGTGCTGGCAATGGCCGACGCCACTGCTGCCGAGCTGATGCCGGGGTTGATCGACATTTTGGAGCGCGAGGCACCCGGCGTGACTGTGCGTGTGCTGCCGCTCACCACCCGTGACCCACGCCGACTGCTGGACGAAGGCACGGTTGACCTGGCGGTAGGCCATTTCCCGTCAGTTCTGGCCGACCTGGTGGTCCGCGCGCAGGGCGATGAAGCCGTTGGTTTTGCGTACCAGCGCCTGTACGACGGCCAGTATGTTTGCGTGATGCGCGCGGGCCACCCCTTGGCACGCGGCCCGTTGAGTCTCGACAAGTTTTGTGCCGCACGCCACATGCTGGTCAGCTTTTCAGGTCGGCCCTATGGGTTTATTGACGAGTCCCTTGCTGCGCTTGGTAAAAAGCGCCAGGTGGTGCTAACTGTCAACCAGTTCTTTACCGCAGGCCGGGTGGTAGCCAACTCAAACCTTTTAACGGTGCTGCCGCAGCACTTTGTGAGCGTGACCGGCATTGCTGACCAGCTGGTGCTGCGGCAACTGCCTTTTGACGTGGCACCGGTTCATGTTGACGCGGTGTGGCACAGCCGGATGGAGGCGCAAAGTGCGCATCTGTGGCTGCGTCAAGCCATCATTTTGGCGTCTAAAAAGGCCTTTAGCCAAGGTAAATAGTGCGCAAGCAGCTCCTGATTTAATAGCAAGCGGCTTGATTCTTCAGACGTTCAGGCGGGGCAAATCAATTGGATGTCTGGAAAATAAGTTTTGTATCGCGCAGCATCGCGGGTCAGCAGCGTCCATCCCTCAGCCTGGGCTTGTGCGCCGATGAAAAAGTCGGGGAGCACCCCGGTTTTGCCGCCGCCGCGCTGGCGGTATTCGCGAAACGCCATCGCAGCTGCGCGTGCTGCCTTGCGGCCGATGCCTGCCACGTCAATAGCTTGTTGCTGCAAAAAAGTATCCAGGTCAAAGTCAAATTTCGGATGCCCCAGAAGTTCGGCGTAAATCACTATATTGATCACCAGGCTACTGCTGGATTGCCCAAGTCTGAGCTGCTGAACAGACCAGGGCAGCCACACTGGATCACGCTGCAATACATCCAGAAAAATATTTGTATCGACCAATATTTTGGCAACGGTCACGGGCGATTCCAGTCTTCACCCCTCGTCACGCGCATCCATTCATCGGTGCTGGGGCCTCCCTTGACGATGCCAATCCATTTGGCTAGCGGATCGTCTGCTGGAATCGGCAAGGGCTCTTTCTCTGACATGAGAAGTTTTTTCAACGCAGTGATAGCAGCATCTGTTTTCGACACCTCATGGCGCTTGCAGTAGTCTGCGAACTCGTTTTCAAGCTGGGTGGGCAGGCGCACGCTTAGCATGATTGGGTTCCTTGTGTATGACAGTTTCACCAAAATGTACTACATTAAATAAATACTGTCTTACAAATCATTTAGGCTTTAATAAACTGTAAATATACCCAGTAAAATAGCGCGATGGCCAAAGACAAAATCACCTTCACCTGCACTGAATGCGGTGGGCAAAGCCCCAAATGGCTGGGCAAATGCCCGCATTGCAACGCCTGGAACACGCTGGTCGAAGGCGTAGGCGAGAGCAGCGCGCCCACCAAAAACCGCTACAGCCAGCAATACGTGGGCCTGGCCAAAGCATCTGAAGTCACTGCGCTGGCCGACATTGACGCGACCGACATGCAGCGCACGCCGACTGGGCATGAAGAACTTGACCGCGTGCTGGGCGGCGGCATTGTGGAGGGCGGCGTCGTGTTGATCGGCGGTGACCCAGGTATAGGTAAGTCCACACTTCTGCTGCAGGCGCTGGATTCATTGCAGCGTGCGGGGCAATCGACGCTTTACGTGACGGGCGAAGAAAGCGGCGCGCAGATTGCTTTGCGCTCCCGCAGGTTGGGGCTGGAAGGCTCGCAAGTCAAAGTTCTGGCCGAAATCCAGCTTGAAAAAATCCTGGCCACACTCGAAGCCACGCAGCCCACCATCGCCGTGATTGACTCGATCCAAACCGTGTATTCAGACCAGCTCACATCCGCACCCGGCTCGGTTGCTCAAGTGCGTGAATGCGCCGCGCACCTGACGCGCATGGCCAAGTCGTCTGGGGTGTGCATCGTGCTGGTCGGCCACGTCACCAAAGAAGGCGCGCTGGCTGGCCCGCGCGTGCTGGAGCACATGGTCGACACCGTGCTGTACTTTGAAGGCGACACGCACAGCAGCTTTCGGCTGGTGCGGGCGATAAAAAACCGCTTTGGTGCAGTCAACGAGATTGGCGTGTTTGCCATGACCGAAAAGGGCTTGAAAGGTGTCAGCAACCCCAGCGCCATCTTTTTAAGCCAGCACACCGAGCCCGTGCCGGGCAGCTGCGTGATGGTCACGCTGGAGGGCACACGCCCCATGCTGGTCGAGATTCAGGCGCTGGTAGACAGCGGCGGCCCCTCACCCCGGCGCTTGTCGGTCGGCCTCGACAAAGACCGCCTGGCCATGCTGCTGGCTGTGCTGCACCGCCATGCCGGCGTGGCGTGCATGGACCAGGACGTGTTTGTCAACGCAGTCGGCGGCGTGCGCATCAGCGAGCCAGCAGCTGATCTGGCCGTGATGTTAGCGATTACTTCAAGTTTGCGCGGCAGGCCGCTGCCCAAAGGTTTCATTGCGTTTGGCGAGGTCGGTTTGGCGGGCGAAGTGCGCCCGGCGCCGCGCGGCCAGGAGCGTTTGAAAGAAGCCGCAAAATTAGGTTTTAGCGTCGCCATCGTGCCCAAAGCCAACGCGCCGAAGAAGAACGACAAAGCGTTTGAGGGGCTGACGATTCATGCCGTTGAGCGCATTGAGCAGGCGCTGGAAGTGGTGCGCAGTTTGCAGTGAGCAATGTCCGGGCTTCCAGACCGCTTTAATTCTTTAAAGTAGGATGATTCATCAATGCCTGTCAAAGTCAACGAGCTTTTAGCGATAGTGCAGGCGGACGGCTGGAAACTGGCGCGTCAAAAAGGCAGCCACCGCCAGTTTTATCATCCGCTTAAATCTGGCACAGTCACGGTATCCGGTAAACCTAGCGTCGAGGTACCGCCTGGAACACTCAACAGCGTGCTCAAGCAAGCCGGGCTTAAAAAATAAGGGGCCATCATGCAGTATCTTGTTGTTATTGAAAAAGGCGCATCAAGCTATGGCGCCTACGTACCCGATCTGCCTGGGTGCGTTGCCGTCGGTGAGTCACGCGAGGAAGTGTCGCGGCTGATCCACGAAGCTATTGAATTTCACGTGGAAGGACTGCATGAAAACGGCCAGCCAGTTCCGCCGCCAGCCAGTCAGGCCGAATTGGTGGATGTAGCTGATTAGCGGGCCATTTCGGCGAGCCGATGCTTCGCCCACCAATTCTGCTTTGTACGCCATCGAATTGCTGCGCTACCCTCGGACAATCGAGATGCTCGCTGCACCTCGTTGGTTCGAGCTTGAGCAGCCCCAGTTGCAGGTATCGACCCATTTAACTTAGCAAACAACATGTATAACGAGGTAGTCAGTCTTTCATCCAAGCTCGATACGTTCAGCGAACACTGGAGTCCAAGAACTGTAGGCGTGTTCAACGGGCATGACCTCATGGTCGTCAAAGTCAAAGGCGAATTCGTTTGGCACAGCCATGCCGACACAGACGATTTCTTTCTGGTTATTGCAGGCAAACTCAAGGTTGAAATGCGTGATCGAACGGTTCAACTGAATGCTGGTGAAATGTTTGTCGTTCCCAAAGGTGTCGAGCACCGCACAGTTGCTGAAGATGAAGCTCACCTTTTACTCATTGAGCCAACAGGCACCCCAAACACGGGCGCGATTAGCACTGCGGCGGTTCGTATCTTGGCGTAAGAAAAGGGTGCCACAGAATCCTCCCTTTTAGCAGGCTTGCCTAAGTTGCGTAAGCTTAGTCAAACGCAAATTCTTAGACAGCCTACCGTGCCGCTAACCATCGCTCTTAAATACATCTGGGTCTCGCCAGCCTCTGCAATAGGCGTTTGCGCAGCTTGTGTGGCAAGCATTGTCGGCGCAGAAATCAAACGCGTTGGCGGCGTGCTGGAAGTCAGTCTTGGGCCGCGCAGCAAGGTGCTTTGCAAAGCCACCGGCTACCTGCCGTTTGTAGCCATTACGCTGGGCCATGTTGTCATTGCCTGCAGTGCACAGGAGCAGGCCGCGCTGCGTACGCATGAAAGAGTGCATGTTGCGCAGTACGAAGTTTGGGGCCCGTTTTTTTTGTTGGCGTACCCGCTGGAAAGTCTGTATCAGTGGCTTCGTGGCCGCCACTTTTATCTGGACAACCGGTTTGAGACTGCCGCGAGAGCAGCATGCTGCGGTGCGCGTTGAGCAGGCAATGAAGGCGGAACAAGAGCCGGGTTTTGCTATTACATTAGGAGCTGCTAGCGCATATATTACGTGCGCTTCAGGCCTAATTGACATTGAAAATCGCGAAAGAATCGGCTTTTTACCCGCGATGCCCGCGAAGGCGGGTATCCAGCTCGGTGGGCGCTCTAGTCTTTTTGAAAAAAGCGGGACTGGATTCCCGTCTTCGCGGCAATGCCGGATATTTAGCAACTTTGAAGCTGACAAACCATGAAAATTGCCATCATCTCAGACATCCACGGCAACCTGCTAGCGCTTTAGGCTGTGCTGGCAAAGATTGATGCAGAAGACGTTGACCACATCATCAACGTCGGCGACACGCTGGGCGGCCCCCTTGAATCAGCCAGCACGGCAGACCTGCTTATGGCGCGCGGCATTGCGATGATTGCGGACAATCATGAGCGGCAATTGCTCATGCTGTCAGCGGGCAAACTCAACCGAAGCGATGCTTGCACAGCAAGCGAAATTTCAAGCGCACATCGCGCCTGGCTGGCCAGCGCACCGCCTACGGTGTGGCTGACGGATGATGTCTTCGTCTGCCACGGCACGCCGCACAGCGACTTGCATTACTGGCTGGAAACGGTCATTGACGACTTCGGCCAAAACGGCTCGCCCGGCGTTCGCGCTGCAACGCACTCTGAGGCACTCGAGCGACTGGGCACAGGCCCACACGAGGAGGCCAGCCTCATCATCTGCGGCCACACCCACGTCCCCCGCGTGGTCAATGTGCCCAGCCCGGCGCGCAGCCACTTGATCACCATCGTCAACCCTGGCAGCGTTGGGTTGCCGGCTTATGACGATGATCGCCCTTTCAAACATCACATCGAAACTGGCAGTCCACATGCCAGGTATGCCGTTGCCACACAAACGTCAACAGGCTGGCAAATTGACCTGCCCTGCGTGATGTATGACTTTGAAAGCATGGCGCAGATGGCTGAGTCGCGTCAGCGGCCAGACTGGGCGGTAGCGCTGCGTACTGGGCGCGTGGGTTGATGTCTAAGTAACATCCATCTTACAATCCAGACATCGATATAAGGAGTGTAAAAATGACCACAGTTACCCTGTCCAGCAAGTTTCAAATCTCCGTTCCCAAAGACATCCGTGAGGCCATGCATTTCAAGCCTGGGCAGCAATTGACCTTTTTGAGAGTGGGAAAAAGTTTGCGGTTGGTGCCCGTGCTCAAGATTGAAGACTTGTTTGGCATGGCCAAAGGCGCGCAAGAGTTTGTCCGCGACCGAAATACGCGCCGTGAAGATATTCTCCCTGGAGTTCGAGCAGGCAAAAAGGTAATCACAGGGCCTCATGCCAATCGGCCCGGCAAAGCCGTCAAAAGCAAAGCATGAAGTTAGTTGACACCTGCGTTTGGGCTGAAATATTGAGGGGGACTCCGACTGGAAGCGTGCTGAAGCCGTTGCTACCTCCGCTTGGGCAATTGGTTGTTTCAACCATGGTGGTGTACGAGCTAGCCAAGTGGTTGGCTCGCAATGTTGAACCCGAGCGTGCTGACCAGGCAATGGTGACGCTGCTCAATGCTCATGTGGTGGAACCCACTGCCAACATTGCATTACAAGCCGCGCAACTCAGCGCCGAATACAAACTCCACGCCCTCGACGCCCTGATTTACGCAACAGCGCTGGAGCACGATGCCCAGCTGGTGACGTGCGACGCGCACTTCAAAGACCTGCCGCAGGTCGACTACACGGCCAAAGTGCTGGACAAAACAAAGTAGTCCAATGAACCTGAAAAAAATCTTTATCCCACTGGCGATAGTCGCTGGCGCTGCGCTGGCGTATCGCTCTTTCGGCTGGCCAGGCGTTGCCGTGGTTGTGACCTTTTTGATGTTCGGCATTTTGCTGCATTTCACCCGCCTGATGACCATTCTCAAGCGCGCCGCCAACCGGCCGATTGGCTATGTCGACAGCGCCGTGATGCTCAACGCCAAGCTCAAACCGGGCGCAACACTGATGCACGTCGTGGCGATGACGCGCTCGCTCGGTTTGCTCAAGTGCGCCAAAGACACGCAGCCTGAAATTTTTGAATGGAAAGACGCTGGCGAATCCGTCGTGATCTGCACGTTTGTAGGTGGCAAGCTGGCAAGCCATGTGCTGGCCAGGCCCCGGGCGGCATCCGATTGATAATTTGGGTATTACGACGTAACACTTCAACGGACTTCATCATGACCGCAGTTCTGACCAGCAACATGACAAATAACATGACCAGCAACATGACAAGCAAGGGCCAAGTCACGATTCCGGCTGCGTTGCGCCAGAGCTTTGGCTTCAAAGCTGGTGCAGCGGTGGAGTTTTTTCAGGCGGGCTCTTACGTGGGCGTCAGGCCTGTTCAACATGTGGCTAAAGTGCCCAAGAGTGGCTTTGGCATGATCAAGGTAAAAGTCAAACAGGTGCCTGCTGACTTTGATGTGGCCTCACTGCTCGCCAAGAAGCCAGTTAAATAAGTCGCCGTGATTGGACTTGACACCAACATTCTGGCGCGCTACTACACAGCGGCAAGCAGCAAAGACGACGCAGCAACAGTCAGGCAATGCTCTGCTGCCCGTCAGTTGATGGAAGGCGGCAAGCGCCTGATGATCAGTCAAACCGTGGTGCTGGAGCTCGAATGGGTATTGCGCGGGGCATACGAGGTCAAGCCTGCTGAAATACGTCAAGTTTTTTTGCATCTGCTTAGCCTTCAGCAACTTGAATTTGAGGACCGCCTGGCAGTGCAAACTGCTGTGGATGCATTGGCCCAAGGTTTTGATTTTGCCGACGCGCTGCATCATGGCGCCTATCGCAGGTGCACCATGGTTGCCACCTTTGACGACAAAGGTTTTGCAAGACGTGCCAAGAAGGCAGCTCTGAAGTCGGCCGTTACATTGCCGTAGTAAAGCCTGATCAATATTTAATCCAAACGCAGCGCCTTTAAAATCGATTTTTCTCAGATCACCTTAACTCCACAGGACAAGTATGGCTACAGCACCTCAAGCACTAGACGATCGCGACGGCAAAATCTGGATGGACGGCCAGATGGTCGAATGGCGTGACGCCAAAATCCATGTGCTCACCCACACCCTGCACTACGGCTGCGGCGCTTTTGAAGGCGTGCGGGCTTACCATTTGGCGGATGGCAGCACGGGTGTTTTCAGGCTTGAAGAGCACACCGAGCGACTGTTCAACAGCGCCAAGATTTTGCGCATGAAGATCCCCTTCACGCCGGAAGAAGTGATGAAAGCCACGCTTGATGTGGTGCGCGAAAACAAGCTGCCCAGCTGCTACATTCGACCGTTGACCTGGATTGGTTCTGAAAAGTTGGGCGTGTCACCCAAGGGCAACAAAATCCATTTGATGGTCGCCGCCTGGCCGTGGGGCGCGTATTTGGGTGACGAGGGTTTAAAGCGCGGCATTCGCGTGAAGACATCGAGCTTTACCCGACACCATGTCAACATCACGATGATTCATGCCAAGGCTGTGAGCAACTACACCAACTCGATTTTGGCCAATATGGAAGCGACCGATGAGGGCTATGACGAGGCGCTGCTGCTTGACCCGCAAGGCTTTGTGTCCGAGGGCGCTGGCGAGAACGTGTTTGTGGTGCGCAAAGGCGTGGTGTACACGCCGGACTCAAGTGCTGGCGCGTTGAACGGCATCACCCGCAACACGATTTTTTCGATCTGCAAAGACTTGGGGCTTGAGTTGAAAGAAAAGCCCATCACCCGCGATGAAATCTACATCGCCGATGAAGCGTTTTTCAGCGGCACAGCGGCTGAAGTCACCCCGATTCGTGAGCTTGACCGCGTTGAGATTGGCAACCGTGGCGATGGCGGTTCACGCGGGCCGATCACCGAGAAAATTCAGGCAGCGTTTTTTGACATCGTCAACGGTCGCAATCCTAAATACGCGTCCTGGTTGGCCAAGGTCTAGACAAGATGACCACCTCATCGCACATCGAGCTGCTCGCGTCCGATCTGAACGCTCAAGGCGGCGTGTACTGCCCCAGCGCAAAAGCGCATATGCAAATTTATAGCAGCCACCCCAAGGTTTACTTGGACGTGGCGCGTACGGGCAGTGCAAAGTGCCCGTACTGCGGCACGGTGTACGCGCTGAAAGCGGGTGAGCATTTTGGTGGTGGCCATTGATGACGATTGAAGTTTGTGGGGGAATTAATTGGAGTCTGACCCCAATTAAGCGCAAGTGCCAAAGCGCATATGCAAATTTATAGCAGCCACCCCAAGGTTTACCTGAACGTGGCGCGTACGGGCAGTGCAAAGTGCCCGTACTGCGGCACGGTGTACGCGCTGAAAGCGGGCGAGCATTTTGGTGGTGGCCATTGATGTCGATTGAAGTTTGTGGGGGAATTAATCGGCATATGACGCCAATTAAGCGAGCCATTGAGGCAATGAGGTCAGTCGTATGGGGCTGAGTACCGACCGCATTCTTTTG
>JAYWFR010000229.1:0-3477 GCA_043778695.1 Polaromonas sp.
GGGCTGGGGCATCATGAACACCACGTCGATCAAAGAAGCGCAAGCCACCGGCTACCCGCGTGAAAAGATGTACGGCGTGTGGTGGGCCGGTGCTGAGCCGGACGTGAAAGACGTTGCCGAAGGCGCCAAAGGCTACAACGCAGTAACCATGCAGCACGGCGCAGAGCCGCAGTCAAAACTGGTCAAGGACGTGATGGCGATGGTGCACGACAAAGGCCAGGGTACCGGCCCGAAAGATGAAGTCGGCCAGGTGCTGTACATGCGTGGTGCCATGAGCGCGATGCTGGGTATTGAAGGCATTCGCGCAGCGCAAGAGCGCTTTGGCAAAGGCAAGGTCATGACCGGCGAGCAAGTGCGCTGGGGCCTGGAAAACCTGAACCTGACGCAAGCCAAACTGGACACGCTGGGTTTTGCAGGCGTGATGCGCCCGATCAGCACATCATGCAACGACCACATGGGTGCAGCTTGGGCGCGTATTCACACGTGGGACGGCAAGGCCTGGAAGTTCACGTCTGACTGGCTGCAGGCCGATGAGCAAATCATCAAGCCGCTGGTGAAGACGACGGCGGCTAAATACGCAGCTGACAAGAAGTTAACAGCTCGCACGCCTGCCGACTGCCAGTCATAAATAGCGAACACCCCCGCGGTCTTGCGCACTTCGTGTCGCTACGTCCTCCCCCCTTGCAGGGGGCGGCGCTAGCGGCCAGGCAAAGCCAGTTCCGCGGAAAGGTGTTGCATACCCCGTGGGCAGCGCGCACTGCGTGTCGCTTGCCCTCCCCCTTGCAGGGGCAACGCAAGCGGCCCGGCAAAGCCGGTTCCGCGGCGTTTTTCACCGAGATGGATTACAGACAAGTACACGATTGAAGCTATGACGCAACCCACTCCCATCGTTCTTAACGTCAACGGCATTGAAGTCATTTACAACCACGTGATTCTGGTTTTAAAGGGCGTGTCACTCAGCGTGCCTGAAGGCAAAATTGTGGCCATTCTGGGTGGCAATGGTGCGGGTAAAACCACGACTTTGCGGGCGGTATCCAACCTGCTCAAAGGTGAGCGTGGCGAGGTAACCAAGGGCTCGATTGAGCTGCGCGGCGAACGGATTGAAAACCTCTCGCCGTCCGACCTGGTGCAACGCGGCGTGGTGCAAGTCATGGAAGGCCGCCATTGTTTCGCACACCTCACGATTGAAGAAAACCTGGCGGTGGGGGGCTACACACTGAAGTCAAAAGCTGAAGTGGCCCACAATCTTGAGAAGGTTTACACCTACTTTCCGCGCCTGAAAACCCGCCGTACTTCGCAAGCTGCGTACACCTCTGGCGGTGAACAGCAAATGTGCGCCATTGGCCGGGCACTGATGGCCAGCCCCACGATGGTGTTGCTCGATGAGCCGTCGATGGGCCTGGCGCCACAGATCGTGGAAGAGGTGTTTGAGATTGTCAAAGACCTGAACCAAAAAGAAAAAGTCACCTTCTTGCTGGCCGAGCAAAACACCAACATGGCACTGAAGTATTCAGACTACGGCTACATCATGGAAAGCGGCCGCGTGGTGATGGACGGCATCGCCAGCGAGTTGGCCAACAATGAAGACGTCAAAGAGTTTTACCTTGGCACGGGCGGCACAGCTGACGGATCGGGGCGCAAAAGCTTTAAAGACGTGAAAAGCTACAAGCGCCGTAAGCGGTGGCTGGCTTGATCACGCAGAGGAGTCGACCGTGAATACATTTTTTGATGCGCTGGAAACGCGCTCGCCAGAGTCTCGTGAGCGTGCCTTAATGGCTGCGCTACCACTGCAAATAGCGAACGCACAAAGAAATACCGCTGCGTTCGCCAAACTTTTTAACGGCTTGGATGCGATCAGCATTACGTCACGCCAAGCGCTGGCGGGCTTGCCCGTCACGCGCAAAAGCGAACTGGTAGATTTGCAGAAAGCGAGTCAGGCCAAGGACGTTTTTGGCGGTTTCAGCGCTTTGCTGCGCGGGCCCAACATGCCGCGCCTTTTTTCGTCTCCGGGCCCCATTTATGAGCCCGAAGGCACAGCCAAAGACTACTGGCGTGCGGGCAGAGCCATGTATGCAGCCGGCTTCAGAGCGGGCGACTTGGCACACAACTCCTTCAGCTACCACATGACGCCTGGTGCTTTCATCATGGAGTCGGGCTTGCATGCGGTCGGTTGCACCGTGTTTCCAGCAGGTATTGGCCAAACAGATCAGCAGTTGGAAGCGATTGCAGCACTTCGCCCAGACGGTTATGCAGGAACGCCGAGCTTTTTGCGCATCTTGGTTGAAAAAGCTGAAGAGACCGGCAGCGACATCAGCAGCATGAAAAAAGGTTTGGTCGGCGGCGAAGCCTTTCCGCCCAGCCTGCGTGACTGGTTTACCGCACGCGGCATGGCCATTTACCAGTGCTATGCCACGGCTGATTTAGGCTTGATTGCTTACGAGACCGAATCGCGCGAAGGCTTGGTGATTGACGAAAGCGTGATTGTTGAAATCGTCCGCCCAGGCACGGCTGACCTGGTGGCTGAGGGTGAAGTTGGCGAGCTGGTGTTAACCACTCTCAACATGGACTACCCTTTAATACGCTTCGGTACAGGCGATTTATCAGCCTTCTTGCCCGGCCGCTGCCCAACAGGCCGCACCAACAGCCGTATCAAAGGCTGGATGGGGCGGGCCGACCAGACGGTAAAAATTCGCGGCATGTTTGTACACCCTGGTCAAGTGGCGACGATAACGCGGCGCTTTCCTGAAGTGCTCAAAGCGCGCTTGGTTGTCAGCGGCGAGATGGCCAATGACAGCATGCATTTTCAGGTTGAAGCGTCGTCCAACCCGACAGGCCTAGATCAAAAAATCAGCGACGCCATACGCGACGTGACCAAGCTGCGCGGCACGGTTGAGCTGGTTGCGCCTGGTAGCCTGCCCAATGACGGGAAGGTGATTGAAGATGCGCGAAGTTACAAATAACCATTTTTGTGTTCTGGTTTTTGTAGGTGTTTTCCGAGGTTTACGAACAGCGGCGCGGGGCTAAAGTTAAGCGGTTAACTCTTTCTAACTTTGGTACCTCTGGAGACGCCTCAATGAACTTATTTTTCAAAAAATCAACCGCCATTGCCGGCGCGGCTTTGGCTGCTTGCGGCATGTTTGGCTCAGCCCAGGCAGCTGACTTTCCGGCCAAAGACAAAGTCATCACCATCGTTGTACCGTTTGCTGCTGGCGGCCCCACTGACCGCGTTGCACGCGACCTGGCCGAAGCCATGCGCAAGCCTTTAGGCGGCATCAGCATTGTGATTGACAGCGCGGCCGGTGCGGGCGGCTCAATTGGTGCCAACAAAACAGCCAAGGCCGCACCGGACGGCTACACGCTGCTGGTGCACCACATCGGCATGTCGACCATGCCTACACTTGTGCGCAACATTCCTTTTAAAGTTGAAAGCGACTTTGAATACTTGGGGCTCATCAACGAAGTGCCAATGACATTGAT
>JAYWFR010000230.1:0-3472 GCA_043778695.1 Polaromonas sp.
TGAGGGGTAGGTGGTGGTCTCGGCTGTCTTGCGGCTGGCGTCGTCGTAGGTACTTTGGCCGCTTGTCGTTTGCTGGCCTGCCGGACGGCTGTTGTCAACATCGCTCCAGGCGGCGAGGTTGTCTTCTGCATCCCAGGTGTAGCTGGTGGTGCGTACCAGTGTGAAAGTTTGGGTGGCTGCCAGTTTGTATTGTTTGACTTCTGTGACGCGGTTGGCGCTGTCGTAGCTGTAGGTGGTTTTATGGCCATTGGGGTCGATGCGCTGACTCACGTTGCCTGCAGCGTCGTAGCTGTAGCTGGTGGTTTGGCCCAGGGGCAACACTTCTTTGACGACTCGGTTGTTTTTGTCATAGGCAAACTGGTTGACGTTGCCTTTGGCATCGGTGATTTGAAGCAGGTTACCGCGTGCGTCGTAAGCGGCTTGGGTTTTGTTGCCCAAGCTGTCGGTGGTTTGCCGCATCTGGCCGAGGGCGTCGTAGGTGTAGTAGCGCGTCTTGCCGTTGGCGTCAGTGGCGGATTTGACTTGGCCGCGTTTGTCGTATTCGGTGCTGCTGACCAAACCCTCTGTGCCCAGAGCGTTGGGGTTGAGCAGGGTTTGGTTGGTGGGGCGCTCGCGTTGGTCAAAGCGCTGGCGCTGGGTGAAGGTCGGGTATTTGGTGTCGGTGGGGTCAAATAACGCGCCCAAGCTACCTGCGCTGCTTCCGTCGGCCACGTTGTAGCCTTGCTGGGTGGTGTTGCCAAGGCCGTCGATTTGTTTGGTCAGCCGCAGAAAGTTGTCAAACTCTGCTTTGCTGATGCGGCCGTCTTCGTCGGTTTCTTGAATCGGCAGGCCTTGGGCGTTGTATTGCACTTTGGACGCCCCGCCAACCGGGTTGGTGACTTGGGTACGGCGGTTCACTGCGTCATAGGCCGCTTGGGTGGCTTTGCCGCGTGCGTCGACTTGACCGGTGAGGTTGCCCGCTTTATCGTAACTGTATGTACGCACGCGTGCCAACGGGTCGGTGAATTTGACAAGGCTGCCATTGGCATTGACTTCGTAGCGGCTGGTGTTACCGCGCGGGTCGGTGAAGCTCGCCAAGTTACCCATCCGGTCATAGGTGTAGTAGCGGACATTGCTTTGCGGATCCGTGGTTTTTTTGATCTGGCCTTGTGCGTCGTATTCAAGCTGCCAGACGGCGTCTGGCGTGGTCACTGCGGTTGGTGTGCCAACGGTCTCAACGCGGCCTTTGCGGGTGAGCTTGGTGGGCTGCCCCAAGCTGTTTCGCTCAATATCCACCACCCGTTCGTCAGCGGTGCCTGCGGCTTGAATGCTTTTGAGCACATTGCCCTTGGTATCGTGCTGGTACTGGGTTTTAAAGCCCAGCTCGTCCACCGCCTCGGTCATCTCCAGGTGCAAGGCGGAGTAGCTGAATTTTTGGGTCGCGCCATCGGGGTGAACCACATCGGTCACCAGTTCAAACTCGTTTTTAGTGGTGCGGGTGGTAAAGCCCCTGGCGTTGGTGTTGATCTCTACACGTGCGGCGGTGTCGCGGCGAATCTCTTCGTCGACGCGCCCGTTAACAATGCGCCGCACCAGCTTGGCAGCGCGGTTGTGCGTGAAGTCTTCGGTTCTGCGGCCAGCTGCAGTTTCAGGCCCAGTGATCTTGCTGACAAATTGTTTGTTGGTGTCGTCGTACTCAAACAGGTAGTCAGTCACGCCGCCATCGGGAGCGGTGTATTGCTTGACAACATCGCCTTCGTAGACGAGCAGTTCGTCGCGGCCTTCAGGATCAGTGATTTTGACGAGGCGGTTGCGCGCGTCGTAGGCGTACTGTGTGTCGTTGCCTCTAGCATCGGTGACTTTGGTCAGTCGATTCAAACTGTCGTAGGTGTATTTGATGCTGCGGGCTGCCAGGTCTGCGGCTTGCCCAGCAATCGCATAGTCTCTGATCTCAATCAGCAAATCGCCGCTGTAAATCAAAGACATGAGGGTGCGGCCGTTGGCATCAACGACACCGTGCACGATGCCGGCCGTATCGCGTGCCAGCCAAACCGTGTTGTCGTTGCGGTCCCCGTATGACACCGCTTGGCCTTGGGTGTTGTAGTCGATCCTGTCACCCATCTTGTCAATCCAACGAAACCCGTTTGGGTTGCTGACAGTGACCACGCCATATTGGCCGGTAGCCAGCTGCGCTTTCACAGCAGCGGCCGCTAACGGCGTGAGAACTTTGACGGCGCGTTTTTCGACAATGGACCGGTTGTTGAACGCCAAACGGCCTGATTCGCCCAAATAAAGCTCGTTCATGCGCCGCACGCCTTCCAGGTTGGCCACAGATGCCCCCCCGCTGGACGACGAGCCCCCGCACAGCGCAGCATAGTCGACGCTGACGATTTGCGGCGGTGAATATGACGTTGCCTGTTGTTCTCCCATATACCGGTTAAACGGCGTGATGCGCTCTGGGGCCATTAACAAGGGCTGCGGATTGCCGCCTATTACTGCGGTGCCAGAAGAAGGTTGCCAGTTTTCATCTACCCACACTGAGCAACCGCCGCTGCCGCCCCCGCCACCACCGCTGACCAAACCCACCGCTGCTGGTGCAATTGATCCGCCCGATGGACCGGTTGTGGACGCTACCGTGCCGCCTGTGGTGTCTTCTGTCTGGCTGCCTGTCAGGTTTTTCCACGACTGGGACAAGCTTTCCCACTGGGGATTGAATTTCCACTCTTGACTGTCCCATACCCGCGTCCAGCGCACGTCGCCACCAACGCTTTTAAGGCGCATATCTTCGACCGTGACTGCTGCGTAACCGTTCGGCACGCTTACCACCAGGCCGGATTTGGTGCTTTGCGCGTGCGCCATGCCAACGCATGCCATCGCTACAACTAGCCCTGTTTTTACGCTGTTCAGTGCCATAACTTTGCGTGTCGAAAACAGACTGTGAGATTGTTTAAGCATCTGGTCAAACCATTGAAAGCCTGGCGCTATTTTTCGCATTGATAGCCGCCTTTGGGAACATAGACACATTTCTTGCCTTTGAGCTTGATAGGGGTACTGGTACTTCCGCCGCCAAAGCCGGCGCCACCAAAGCCACCGAATCCGCCACCACCACCGCCGCCGCCGCCGCCAGCACCGCCACCACCAACCGAACACGTGCTGTTGCTTGCTGAAAACCACGACGTGGCGGCCCCGCAAGTCGACGTTGATCCATTCGCGCAGGTGTATTCGCAACTCACGCTCATGGTGTTGCTGTAGCTATAGCAACCACCGCCCGATGCCGCTCCGCTGGTCGCTGGGGTGTCCAGGGACTGCAAAGCCACCACGCGGTAGGGAATTGTGATGCGCTGTTTTGCTTCCAGAGTGCTTGGAATGTCCACCAAGAACTCATAACGGAAATAGGCATCACTGGCAGGCAAGGTTTGCTTGACTTTGTTGGCTCGAATCAGGCCGTAATTCGTCAGATTAATCTCACCGTAATACACGTCGCCTGCGTTCA
>JAYWFR010000231.1:0-8195 GCA_043778695.1 Polaromonas sp.
TGACGATGTTGGAGTCGAAAAGGGCGATCATGGTTTTCAGTCTGGCCACTCGTCACGCATGGCGCGTTGCAAAACCAGCCCGTCGCGTTCAAGCGGTACCCCATTACCCATTGCAGCGCCTTGCGCCCACAGACCAAAGCCTGTGCCTTGCGGGGGCGCGGTACGTTCAAGCATCAGGTTAACGGCGCGGCGCACCGCTTCGGCGCGGCTGATTTTTGCAGTTTTTGCCCAAGCGTCAAGGCGGCTTACTTGGGTATCTTCAAGATCAATGATGGTACGCATGATGAGTGATGACGATATATGATGACGTTTGGATCATAGTCGTGTTTGGCACTCAAGGCCAGCGACGCCTGATGTGGCGGTGCTTTATGCAGATGTCGGCGGGCGGGCGTTCAGCCCGATTTACCCAACCCGCGATGCAGCGCCACACCGAGCGTCGCCCCCACACACTGCGCAGCCACAAACCCTAGCGCGCTGCCGGGGGCAATGCCCGCAAAGCTATCAGACAGCATCCGCCCCAGCACCGCCGCCGGGTTGGCAAACGATGTGCTGGACGTGAACCAGTACGCCGCGCCAATGTAGCAGGCCACCAGCCCCGCCGCCTTGCCTGCGGGCGCGCGTAGCACGACCAAGATCAGCCCGGCGGTAGCCACAACTTCACCCAGCCACTGGCCCCAGCCGCCACGTATCTTGCTGCTGAATTGCAAGATGCTCAGGTCAAATATAACGTTGGCTATCCATGCACCAGCAACTGCCCCCAGCAATTGAAATGCTATAAATAAAGAAGCTGCTTGCGCTCTATTTACTTGGGCTCCAGCCGTATTTGACTCTCTAAAAAACACAATCAACGTCACCAGTGGGTTGAAGTGCGCGCCACTCACTGGCCCCAGCAGTTCAATCAACACATACAGCGCAAAAACGGTCGCCAACGTGTTGGCCAGCAGCGCCACGCCGTTGTTGCCGCCGCTCAAATTGACGGCCATGATGCCTGAGCCGATTACGGCGCAAAGCAGGGCAGCAGTGCCAAAAAATTCTGCGAAAAGCTGAGTTTTAAGAGGATGTCGACTCATGCTTTTTATGACTTGGCAAGGTTGCGAGCGGTGGTTTCCAGCATCAGGCGGTCAACGCTGGCGGCAGGCAAATTAACCAACAGCTCCAGCCTGTGGCGCAGCGCGTGCAGTGTTTGCTTGAATGCCTCGCGTTTTTGGGCGTCGTTACCCACAACGCCATCTATGTCGGCGGAGGGGTCGGGGTAGCCCCAATGCGCCGCGGCTGGGTGGCCGGGCCAGTAGGGGCAGGCCTCGCCAGCGGCGTTGTCGCACACGGTGATCACTAAATTCATGATCGGCGCATCGGGCTTGGCAAAGTCGTCCCAGCTTTTGCTGTGCAGGCCATCTGTGGCAATGCCTGCTGCTTTCAAAACTTCAATGCCAATTGGGTTGGGCTGCTGGTTGTCACGCGGGCTGCTGCCAGCTGAATAGGCCTTAAACCGGCCTTGGCCTAGGTGATTGAGTAGCGCTTCAGCCAAGATACTGCGGGCTGAGTTGTGGGTGCATAAAAACAGCACATTGATGGGTCCGGTTGACATGAAGATTCCTCAGGTAAATCAGCAGTTGATATGAATTTAATAGCTGCATGCGCATGAAATAGTTGGGCTAGCGGGCTAAAAGGCATTCTGAAAGCGCTAAAAGCTAGCAACTCAGGCAGTCGGGCAAAGTGCTGGCCTCACACGGCTGGCCCTGGCAGCAATGCGCCGTCAAATACCCGAGCAGGGCGGTCATGTGGTCAAAGCTGGCACGGTAAATCAGGTTGCGGCCACGTGCCTCTGCGCTCACCAGGCCTGAATGCGACAGCTCCTTCAAATGAAACGACAGCGCGCTGGGTGCCACGCCCAGTTGCTCGCTAATTACCCCCGGCGTCAGCCCGTTTGGCCCCGCGGCCACCAGCGCCCTGAAAGCGCGCAAGCGTTGCGCTTGGGCGAGCGCCGCCAGTGCTTTGACGGCGGTGGTTTCGTCCATTAGTTCGGTTATTATTTCCATACTTCAAATATAGTTGAATTATTGAATTTAAACAACCCGATGTGAAACTTTGATGACAACTTCAAGCTTGCCCAACCTAGATCCAGCGCTTTTCACCGTCCCAGCATTGCCCGAATCAGCCAATTCCAGTTACCCGCCGCGCATTTTGCTGCTCTACGGCTCGGTACGCGAACGCTCGTACAGCCGCCTGGCCAGCGAAGAAGCGGCACGATTATTAGAGGCGATGGGCTGCGAGACCAAAACCTTCAACCCCAGCGGCCTGCCGTTACCAGACGACGCACCCGACACCCACCCCAAGGTAGCCGAGCTGCGCGCCCTGGCTGAATGGGCCGAGGGCATGGTCTGGACATCGCCCGAGCGCCACGGCGCCATGACCGGCATCATGAAGTCCCAAATCGACTGGATACCGCTGGCACTGGGCGCAGTGCGGCCCACGCAAGGCAAAACGCTGGCATTGATGCAAGTCAGCGGCGGCAGCCAGTCATTCAATGCAGTCAACCAAATGCGCGTCCTCGGCCGCTGGATGCGCATGCTCACCATCCCCAACCAGTCGTCAATTGCCAAAGCGTTTTTGGAGTTCGACGAAGCAGGGCGCATGCAGCCGTCAAGCTATTACGACCGCATCGTTGACGTGATGGAAGAGCTGGTCAAGTTCACGCTGCTCACGCGGGGTTGCTCTAGCTGGCTGACGGATCGGTATAGCGAGCGCAAGGAGAGTGCTGAGGCTTTGAGTAAGCGGGTGAATCTACGGGGGGTTTAAGCGGTGGCTGATCCACGCATTTTGGTGATCAGAAAATTCTTGGAAAAAATTGCATGCGTTCTTTTTTGTAAATTTTCACCGCGCCTCTTGCGTTCTTTTTTGTTAGTTTGTAGTTGAATTTGAACCAATGGGCCGGTGGTTTGTCTGCTGCAAGAACGCGGCTCCCGTTGTCTGACTTTCACGCCTCACTGTGTATGCAAACCAAACCAACGCTATGGCAAGTACCGGCAAAGCCGACATCTCTTTTTTGCTGACCAAGCAATGCGTTTGTCAGACTGGGTATGGGTGGATATTCAGCGGTGTTTACGCGCATGGCGGCGCTTGAACAGCGCGATCACACTGCCACTGTCATATGTCATGACAAAACCCACCACGTTAATTGGTGCAAGGAGAACTTTGATGATCGCATTCAACAGAATGGCCAATATTGCGCCCGGCAAAACAATCCAGGGCATTGCATTTGCTCATGAAATTCGCGCGCACATGTTGCAGGCCTTCAAGGTCGACTTGGAAGTGATGTTGCCGATTGGCGGCAACCCACAGCGAATTGCATGGAGCACCCGTTATGCGGACCTTGCGGCGCTGGACAAAGTCAACTTAGGTGTTCAGTCAGACAAGAAGTTTTGGGAAATACTCAACAATTCTGCCGACTGCTTCATCGGCGGTTCAATGCATGACTCAATTTGGCGGGGTGTCAACTAAGCTATTTTGATGCCCAAAACACGCCAAACCAGCCTTGCGGATCAGTCCAGTGCTGCACTTGGCTGAAACCCGCTTGCTTGAGCAGCTTGGTCATACTGGCTAATGTGTATTTGTAAGAGTTCTCGGTGTGGATACGCTCTTTCAATGCGAACGCTCTCTGGTGCCCCGGCCAGCGCACGGTGGTGTTGGCAACAGCCTCCAGATGCATTTCAATCCGGGACTGTTGTGCGTTAAAAAGCGCGACATGCCGCCATTGCCGCAGATCAAAATCAGTGCCCAGCTGCGCATTGACGTTGAGCAGCACATTCTTGTTAAATGCCGCCGTCACGCCCGGCGCATCGTCGTAAGCAGCTTGCAGTACAGCGGCGTCTTTAACCAGGTCAATGCCGAGCAGCAGGCCACGGGCGTTGCCCTGTTCGGGATGGGCTATTTGCTGCAAAAACCGCAGCGCATCAGGCGGGGAAAAATTGCCCAGACTGGAGCCTGGGTAGAAGAACACCCGGTCATGGCTTTGAACGGCATCAGGCAAGGCAAGGGTGCTTGAAAAATCCATACCTAAACCCACGATGTTTAGCGTGGGAAAGCTGGCTTGCACCTGCCCAGTCGCTTCACGTAAAAAGTCCGCTGATATATCTATTGGCACGTATTGGCTTGGCTTTAAATGCGGAATCAACGCCGCGGCTTTGGCACAGTTGCCTGCACCCAAGTCAATCAAGCAGGCGTTTTGAATGCTGCAGTCGGCCACAGCGCTTGCAATACTTGCGTTACGTGCTTCAAAAATGCTAGCTTCGGTGCGCGTTGGGTAATACTCGTCCAGCAGAGTGATGGCTTCAAACAATTTGGAGCCGAGCACGTCGTAGAAATACTTGGGCGACACTCTGGCTGCTGGTTTGAGCAAGCTGGTGGTCAGCTCTTGCTCAATGCTGGCGGTGGGAGATGTGGTTTGGGCGACGTTGATGAACTGCGGCATCAAGGCCGGGGCGGGGGTTGTAGTCACGACGAACCTATTTCAATATACGACGAGAAAAGTTGATGACAAAACCGCTAGCCTACACCGACATCCAGCGGCGGCTGACAAAACTAAAGCCGTCTACCAGCGCCACCAGCACCAGCATGGCCAGCAAAATACTGCCGGTTTCACCCATCTGAAACAGGCCCATGTGAAAAGCCAGCATTTGACCCAAGCCACCAGCGCCCACCACGCCCAGCACGGCGGCAGCGCGGATGTTGTTTTCCCAGCGGTACAGGGTATAGCTCAGCAATTGTGGCAGCACTTGCGGCAGCGTAGCGTATAAAAAGACGCGGCTTTCTTTGATGCCGCGCACCCGCAGCGCCTGGCTGGGGCCGGGCGGGGCGTTTTCAATCGCCTCCGCAAACAGGCGGCCCAGCACACCAGCGGTATGCAAGCCCAACGCCAGTGTGCCTGCAAACGGCCCCAAGCCTGCGGCAATCAGCAGCAGCGTGGCCCAAATCAACTCAGGCACGCTGCGCAGCGCGTTGAGCACCAGGCGGCTCGCGCCGCGCCACCGCGCAGGGTCGCCGTCGTGGGTTTTGCTGGCTGGTAGCGCCAGTGCCAAGCCCAACACCACGGCCAGTAACGTGCCAATCACTGACATGGCCAGTGTCTCAAGCGCTGCTGTCAGGAGTTTTTTGATGAACGCCGGGTTGCCTTCAAGCTGGGTTAGCTCCGCCAGAAAGCGGCCCATCTTGCCGAAAGCGCCGGGTGATAAAAACCGGGCCCATTGCAGGTCCAGCGACCAAAAGCTCAGCGCAACCAAGCCAGCCACGCCGACCATGAACCAGCAGGCTTTGCAGCGCGCGTTGAACAAGCGCGCTGGCAGCTTAAAGCTGTCGTTTGATGCTTTAACAAGGCCTGTCATGCCAACCACTTTCGCAGCGCGCCGCTGATGCGGTCAGCCACCCAAACCAGGCCCATGAACACCAGCAGCATGGTGGCGACTTCAGAGCCGTTGAACATTTTCATGGATGCGTCCATCATTTGGCCGAGTCCGCCCGCCCCGACAAAGCCGAGAACCGCTGATGAGCGAATGGCGCATTCCCAGCGGTACAGCGTGTAACTGGTCAGCTCTGCGGCGCTTTGCGGCAGCAGCGCATAGAAAAAGGTTTGCAGCCTGCCCGATCCGTTGCGTAGCAGGCTGGTGGCCGGGTGGGTGTCGTCACTTTCTAAAATTTCGGCATACACCTTGCCCAGCATGCCGGCAAAAGTCAGCGCAATTGCCAGCACACCAGCAGTTGGCCCCAAGCCGACCACCCGCACAAACACCAGCGCCCAAATGAGCTCGGGCACACTGCGCAGCACAATCATCAGCCAGCGCACCAGCTGGCGCACCACCGCAGGCAGGGGTGCCATGCGCCCCGTCAGGCTAGACACTGACAGCACGCGCACTGACAGCAGGGCTAGCGGTATCGCCAGCAACAGCGCCAGCGTGAGCCCGGCGGTGGCAATCGCCACGGTGCGCCAAGTTTCGCGGGCGACCAGCGCTAAAAATTCGCCCTCCACCTTTGGCGGCACAAAATCGGCGATAAAACCCAGTGCGGGTTTCAAGGCACCAGGTTCCAACAGCAGCCAGGGCTTGAACTCGGTTAGCACCAAAAGCGGCCACAGCGCAACCAGGCTCGCCAAAGCCCAAAACACCCGTTGACGCCAGGCGGGGTCTTGCCTTGAAATTGGCAAAGCTGAAAAAGTAGCGTGCATGGGACGCCGCGTTATCGGCATTGCATGGCGACTGGCCTGGCTGCCAGCGGCTCAGAAAAGCTGTCGTCGTTCGTGTTGGGCGTTGTGCCCGTTAGCTCGCCCAAGTGTTGGTCATACAGCTGATGGAGGTGTTCAGGTGTGACCTTTGTGGCGGGCAGATCAAAAGCCAAGCGACCTTCTCGCAGGCCAATGATGCGTGGAAAGTGTCGCAGCGCCATCTCGACATGATGCAGTGTGGCAACCAGCGTGGCACCGCGCGCTTGCGCAGCAGTGGTGAGGGACTCGATGGCCTGCTCGGCCCGTGTTGGGTCCAGCGCAGACAGCGGCTCATCAACCAAAAACAGCTTGGCCTGGGAGGCCAGCGCGCGGGCCAGGCCGACCCGCTGGCGTTCCCCACCCGACAGCCTGTCAACCCGCTCGAACAGCTTGTCCGTCATGTCAAACTGGCCCAGGGCAAGCTCGGCCAGGGCAATGTCGGTCGGGTAAAACAAGCTGCGCACACTGGCCCACAAGCTTTCGTGCGGCAGGCGGCCCGCCAGCACAGCCGTCACAACACGCTGGCGCGGCGCAAGCGGCGGCACTTGGGGCGCTAAAAACAATTGGCCGCGTAGCTTATTTAAGCCGTTGGCAGAAAGCGCCCACGGGTTGCTGCCGTTGATGTGCAGCACACCACCAGACGGCTTGAGCGCACAAGCCAGCATGAGCAGCAGCGTGGTTTTACCCGCGCCGGAAGGGCCAATAACGGCCAGCTGCTCGCCGTGGGTGACAGTCAAACTCAGGTCACGCAGCGTGGGTGAAGAGCTGTCACGCGCGGAGTTATGCTTCGCGGGGTGCTGTGCACTACAGTGCTGCAAAGTGATGTTCATGAACGCGGCAATGCCTGGTGTTTATTTCAGCAGCCCGGCGTTGCGACCAGCGGCTTCAATGCCTTTGTAGTTCTCAGCTTTGGTCGGCACAAACCGTGTAGCTCGCTGCAGGTCCAGCACTTCCTTGCCTTCAGGTGTGGCCTGGCTCAGGCTTAAAAACGCCTTGGTCAGCTTCTCGCGCTGAGCTTGCGGCATGTCTGCGTGTACGGTCCAGTTGTAGTCAAAGTAGGCGGGGGTAGTGAAGATCACTTTCACTTTGGCAGGGTCTACTTTTTTGTCGAGAACAAACTTGTCCCATACTGAAATGTTCAGCGCACCCGCATCGACCTTGCCAGCCGCCACGGCGGCAATGGTGGCGTCATGCGCGCCTGAATAAGCAACCCGTTTGAAGTCTTTGTCAGGGTCAATATTGGCTTGCAGCAAAACGCTGCGCGGCATCAGGTGGCCCGACGTGCTGGACTGCGAGCCAAAGCTCACCGTCTTACCCTTCAGGTCCGCCAGCGTTTTGATGGCGGGGTCACTGGTGATAAAAACCGAGCGAAATTTTTCGTCTTCTTCGCGCTGCACCAGCGGTATGACTTTGCCGCCCGAACGGATGCTGGCCTGCACAAAAGTAAAGCCGCCATACCAGGCCATGTCGACTTGTTTGTTGACCAGTGCTTCAACGGCAGCGGCGTAGTCAGACACCGGAGTGAACTCGACCTTCATGCCCAGTTGCTGCTCCAGATACTTGATCAAAGGCACGGCTTTGCGGGCCAACTCGGTTGGGGACTCGTCGGGGATGGCCGTGATTTTAAAAACTGTTTGCGCGTAAGCGGTGGTTGTGAAGGCAGTAGCTGCTGTCAGGGCAGTGATGGCAAGGATTGATTTAAAGTTTTGAAAAGAAAAATAAGCCACGTTGGGGTTCTTTCTGATGAAGGATTTGGCTGCAAAGCTTTGGCTTAAGCCACCCCGTGATTTTGGCTGAAAGGCGACGCATTATTTAGATGGTGCGCAATAACCGTAGAGCGTGTCGCCGTGCAAGGGTTGCCACGCCAGCGTGAGTTGGCTTTCAAAGCGCCGCGACTGGCCTGTTATCGGGTCTGTGAACGCAATTGATTTGGCCAGCAACT
>JAYWFR010000232.1:0-8145 GCA_043778695.1 Polaromonas sp.
GAACAATGCCGCTGACGATTTTGAGCACCAGCGCTTCAAAGCTAGCGTCCCAGCCGTATTCACGCCAGTAAATCTCCCCATGCTGCTGCACCACCCAGCCCATGTCGTCGGGTTGCGGGTTTCGTAGGGTGATGGTGGGTTTGCTCATTCAGCTGTTCCTGGCTTTCGCGTAATATTAAGAATACCGTGTATTTTTTGGAGTACCTGTGGACTTTCATATTGAAATTGAACGTGAAGACGACGGCCGTTGGATTGCCGAAGTCCCAGTAATCCCGGGAGTGCTTGCCTACGGCGCTTCTGCACAAGAGGCTATGGGCAAGGCTGAGGCACTTGCCTTGCGCGCTTTGGCTGAACGCCTGTAGTGCGGCGACGATTTATAAAAGTCGGTCCGCTTTGCATTGCACTTATCGGCGGTCTCTCTCAATTTGAAAAACCATCAAAAACTCGGAATCTCATGCTCAAGCTATCTCCAAACGCCCAACTCGTCTCAGACATTTTTGAAGAACTCACCAAAGGCAACGGCACGCCTTTTTGGGACGCATGCCACGACGACGTCGTTTGGCGCACCATAGGCAACAGCTCTTGGAGCGGTGAGTTTGCAGGCAAGCACACCATCATCGACGAGGTGTTCCGTCCATTAAATCGCGCCCTAGTTGAACGGGCTACCGTGCCCACGCGCATCATTGATGGCATAGACGTCATCGTCGTGCAAGCACGAGGTAAAAATCTGACTCGTGACGGCCAGCGCTACGACAACGACTATGTTTTCGTGATCCATTTCGAGGATGAAAAGATCGTCCGATATGAAGAATATTGCGACACAGAAATGATCACCCGTGTTCTGCCCGATCGCATCTCGGCCAAATCGCTTACTTTTCCCAAATGAAGATGCGCACCTTGGACTTCAATGCCCAGCCGACTTAGAAAGCAAATTCAACACCCCCACGCCCGCAACAATCAGCGCCATACCCACCATACCCATCACGTCAATCTTTTGTCCATGAACAAAGTAAGCCGCAATCGTGATCAGCACTATCCCCAGGCCTGACCAGATGGCGTAGGCCACGCCAGTGGGGATGGTCTTCATCGTTACCGTTAAAAAGTACAGCGCCACGCCGTAGCCGATCACCGCGATGATGGACGGTACCAGTTTGGTGAAGCTATCACTTGACTTCAAGGCCGTGGTGGCGATGACTTCACCGGTGATGGCGATGGCCAGGGCGAGGTAGGCGTTCATGCGGTGCTTTCAAATCAGTTGTTGTTTTGAAATTCTAGGGAACTCAAGTTGCGACTGGCCCAATGCCCCTTCAAGGCGCGGCACAATTGGGTGAGGAGATTTGTGAATGACCCAACCTCATGCCAGCGTGACCCAAGACCCCAGAGCCTTCCTGCGCCATCTGTTTGACGTGGCCGTCAAACGCGCTTTGCCGCTTGAAAACACCGCCGCGTATTTGCCTGCCGCGCCCACCGCAGGCCGCACCATCGTGATTGGCGCAGGCAAAGCGGGCGGCTCAATGGCGCAGGCGGTGGAGGCGTTGTGGCCGCAGGACGCGCCCATGCAGGGCTTGGTGGTGACGCGATACCACCACACGCCGCCGCTGCCTGAATCGCTGCAAGGCTTGCAACGGCGCATTGAGATCATTGAAGCCGCTCACCCCGTGCCCGACGCAGCAAGCGTGCACGCTGCCGAGCGCATGCTGGCCATGGTGCAAGGTTTGACTGAAAACGACCTGGTGCTGTGCCTGATATCTGGCGGCGGCTCGGCTTTGCTCACCCTGCCTGCAGACGGTTTGACGCTTGAAGACAAGCAGCGCATCAACAAAGCGCTGCTCAATAGCGGTGCCAATATTTCTGAAATGAACTGCGTGCGCAAACACCTCTCCGGCATCAAGGGTGGCCGCTTGGCGGCTGCCTGCGCGCCAGCGCGAGTGGTGACTTTGACGATCAGCGATGTGCCGGGTGACGATGTGTCCATCATCGCCAGCGGGCCGACGGTACCTGATGCCACGACTTGTGCAGATGCGCTGGCGATATTAAAGCGCTACGACATTGCTGTGCCTGCCGCGGTGATGGCGCAGCTTGAAAGCGGCGCGCTAGAGACGCCCAAGCCAGGTGATGCCCTGTTCAATGCCCACGAAATCCACCTGATCGCCACACCGCAGCAAAGCCTGGAAGCTGCGGCGGCGGCAGTGCGGGCGGTTGGGCTGAAGGCCTATATCTTGAGCGACGAGATGGAGGGCGAGTCGCGCGAAGTGGGCAAGGTGCACGCAGCGCTGGCCAGAGCCGCTGCAAAGGGCACAGGCGCTTTTGAAAAGCCCTGCGTGATATTGAGTGGGGGCGAGACGACGGTGACGGTGACGGTGACGGTGACGGTGACGGTGACGGTGACGGTCAAGCTGCTCCGTGATGGCGCTGCAAAAGGCAGGGGCGGGCGTGCCGGAGAATTCTGCATGGGACTAGCACTGGCGCTGCAAGGCCAAAGCGGTGTCTATGCACTGGCCGCTGACACCGACGGTATTGATGGGGTTGAAGACAATGCCGGTGCTTTTGTCATGCCCGACACGTTAGATCGCGCCGCCGCCAAAGGCATAAAGCTGGACGACCATTTAGACCGCAACGACGCCTACGGCTACTTTGTCGCGCTGGGTGATTTGGTGGTGACGGGGCCGACGTACACCAACGTGAATGATTTTCGGGCGCTACTAATTTTGTAGCTGCTAGCGCCCGTCATGATTGGGCTACCAGCATGAATTACCTACGCCCTGCCCCTGGGGTGAGAGGACGTAAAACCAGGGCCAAGCAGCATCAACGCGCCCCTTCAGCCAACTGCACCGCCAACTGGTTGTGCCGCTCCACCAGCGGCTCAAGCTCCAGCGTGGTTAGTCTTCCTTCCCGTACCACCACAGAGCCATTGACCACCGTGTAGGCCGCTTGCGGACTGGCGCACAGCAGCAGCGCGCCCACCGGGTCATGCACCGCGCCGCCCGCAAACGCCAGCGTGCGCAAATCAAACAGCGCCAGGTCGGCGCACATGCCTGGTGCCAGATGGCCAATGTCGGTGCGGCCCAGCACGCGCGCGCCGCCGCGTGTAGCAACTGTCAGTGCATCGCGTGCGGTCATCTCTGCTGGCCCTAAATCGCAGCCAAAAAAGGTTTGGCCTGTGGCGTCAGTCGTTGGCGGCTGCATGGCACGATTGAGGCGCGCCACCAGCATGGCTTGGCGTGCTTCGTTCACCATGTGGCCTGCGTCGTTGCTGGCGCTGCCGTCTACGCCCAAGCCGACGGGCACGCCTGCATTCAGCAGGGCGCGAATCGGCGCTATGCCGCTGGCCAGGCGCATATTGCTGCACGGGCAGTGCGCCACGCCGGTGCGGCTGGCGGCAAACAAATTGATGCCTTCATCGTCCAGTTTGACGCAATGCGCGTGCCACACATCCGCGCCCAGCCAGCCCAAGTCTTGCGCATACTGTGCGGGCGTGCAGTTGAACTTTTCTCGTGAATAGGCAACGTCGTGGTCGTTTTCAGCCAGGTGGGTGTGCAGCCGGGTTTTATAGCTGCGCGCCAGCATGGCTGACTGGCGCATCAAGTCCCGGCTAACGCTAAAAGGCGAGCAGGGCGCTACCGCAATTTGCAGCATTGACGCGTGCGACGCGTCATGCCAGGTTTCAATCAGCCGCTGCGTGTCTTTCAAAATCGCGTCTTCTTTCTCGACCACGCTGTCGGGCGGCAAGCCGCCCTGCGACTGGCCCACGCTCATGCTGCCCCGGCTGGCGGTAAAGCGCATGCCTATCTGCGCGGCCGCTTCAATGCTGTCGTCCAGGCGTACGCCGTTCGGGTAAATATACAGGTGGTCACTGCTGGTGGTGCAGCCGCTTAAAAGCAGCTCGGCCATCGCCACTTGGGTTGACACCTGCACCATCTCTGGCGTCAGCCCAGCCCAGATCGGGTACAGCCCGCGCAGCCAGCCAAACAGCTCGGCGTTTTGCACCGCCGGTATGGCGCGCGTCAGTGACTGCACCATGTGGTGGTGCGTGTTGACCATGCCTGGCATCACCAAATGCCCGCGCGCATTGATCACAACTTCGGCGTCTTGCGGCAGGTTAGCCGCCGGGCCCACTGCCTCAATCAGTTTGCCGCGAATGAAGACCGACGCATCAGCAAGCTCGCGTGATTTAGTTGGGTCAGCGTCGTCAAAGGTAGCAACGAGTTGGGCGTTTTTGACTAAAAGGGTAGGCATAAGCCAGATTATGCAGACCAGCCCAAAGTCTTAAACTCGACGTTACGCAAAATCAAACATCATGAGCACCCCAGTCATTCCCGCAGCGTCACAACCAGCTCCCCAGCCGTTGCAAGGGCTGCGCGTCGTCGAGTTCACCCACATGGTGATGGGGCCGACGTGCGGCATGGTGCTGGCCGACCTGGGGGCCGAGGTGATCAAGGTCGAGCCGTTGGATGGTGACCGTACGCGGTATTTGTTGGGCTCGGGAGCGGGGTTTTTCCCGCTTTTTAATCGCAATAAAAAAAGCATTGCGATTGACCTGCGCACACCTGAAGGCGCTGCGCTGGCGCGGCAATTGGCGCTCAGTGCCGATGTGGTGGCAGAGAACTTTAAGCCGGGTGCGTTGGCCAAGTACGCGCTGGACTATGCCGCATTGTCTCAAGTCAATCCGCGCCTGATTTACGTGGCGCTCAAAGGCTTTTTGCCTGGCCCCTATGACCACCGTACTGCGCTAGATGAGGTGGTGCAAATGATGGGCGGGCTGGCCTACATGACGGGCCGACCCGGCGACCCGCTACGCGCCGGTACCAGTGTGAATGACATCATGGGCGGCATGTTTGGTGCCATGGCGGCGCTGGGCGCGTTGATTCAGCGCGGCATCACTGGCAAAGGCATGGAGGTGCAGAGCGCACTGTTTGAAAACAATGTGTTGTTGGTTGGCCAGCACATGCTGCAATACGCGGTCACCGGCCAGCCCGCAGCTCCCATGCCCGCGCGCATATCAGCCTGGGCGGTGTATGACGTGTTTGATGTGAAGGACGGCGAGCAAATATTTTTAGCTGCCGTCAGTGACGCGCAGTGGCGGGTATTTTGCGGCGTGCTGGGTTTTGCTGACCTGCTGAGCGACCCAGCGCTGGCCACCAACAACCAACGTGTGCAAAGCCGCGCCACGCTGATGGCCGCGCTGCGTCAGCGCCTGGCCCTGCGCACAGCTGCTGAGCTGACCCTGCTGATGGAAAGCGCAGGCTTGCCGTTTGCGCCGATTAAAAAACCTGAAGAGTTGCTGGGTGATGAACACCTGCTGGCCACCGGCGGCTTGGCGGATATTGAATTGCCCGACGGCCCACGCGCCGGCCAAACTGTTAAGACCACCTTGCTGCCCATCACGCTGCAAGGCCAGCGCCTGGGCGTGCGTAGCAGCCCGCCGCGTCTGGGCCAGCACAGCCAGGACTTGCTAGCGGCGCTGGGCTATGCGCCAGACGCGATTGATGATTTGCGCCTACGCCATATTGTTGCTTGAGCTGGCCCGTTGACTCGGTAATACGCTAATACGCTACTAAACTTGTAGCTGCTTGCCTGTGTATTACATGGGCTACAGGCCTATTTTGTGCATTAAATGTCAAAAACAATCCTAAGCGCGTGTTAGGCTAGCAGCTATGCGAAAACACCTGCCGTCCTTCTTGCGCCACGTCGGCCCCGGTGTCATCACCGGCGCGGCTGACGATGACCCGTCGGGCATTGCGACCTACACCCAGGCGGGCGCGCAGTTTGGCACCGGCCTGTTGTGGACGGTGTTTTTGTCGCTGCCCTTCATGATTGCAATTCAACTGGTCAGCGCCCGCATTGGCCGGGTGACAGGCAAGGGCGTGGCCGCCAACCTGCGCGAGCACACACCGCGTGCTTTTTTGATGACCATGGTGCTGTTACTTGTGGTGGCCAACACCATCAACATTGCCGCTGACATCGCCGCGATGGGTGAGGCGCTCCAGTTGGTGGTGGGCGGCGGCGCGCACTTTCATGCGGTGGCTTTTGGGGTGCTGACGGTTGTCCTGCAGGTATTTGTGCCGTACCGCAAGCTGGCACCTATTTTGAAATGGCTGACTCTGTTTTTATTTGCCTACGTCATCGCCGTGTTGTTGGTTGATGTGCCGTGGCTGCAGGTGCTGCATGATCTGGTCATCCCTAAACTTCAATGGACGTCAAGCTACTGGATGATGATTGTCGCGTTGCTGGGCACCACTATTTCGCCGTACCTTTTCTTCTGGCAAGCCTCGCAAGAAGTTGAAGAGCTGCGCTTAAAAGGCAAGGGGCGCGGCACCGACAGTGCTGTCATGCGTGACTTGAAGCGCGTCAAACGCGATACGTTTATTGGCATGTTTTTTTCAAATGCAGTGGCGTTTTTTATCATGCTGCTGGGCGGCGTGGTGTTGTATGGCGCGGGCATTCATGACGTGACATCGGCCGCCCAAGCCGCGCAGGCGCTACGGCCGTTGGCAGGGGACTTTGCCTTCTTGCTCTTTGCAGGCGGCATCATTGCTACCGGCATGTTGGCCGTGCCAGTGCTGGCATCATCAGCGGCCTACGCGGTGGCCGAAGCTTTTGACTGGACCGAAGGCCTGGAGCGCCAATGGTTTGAAGCCAAACGGTTTTACGCCATCATCGCGCTCGCCACCGTGGTTGGCACAACTCTGGACTTCACACCGATAGACCCGATGAAAGCGCTGTACTGGAGCGCGGTCATCAACGGCGTGGTGGCCGTGCCCATCATGGCCGGCTTGATGCTGCTGGCGGGCAAAAAAGAAGTCATGGGCAGCTTCACATCAGGCGTTAAAACGCGCTGGTTTGGCTGGGGTGGGGTGGGCGTGATGGGCTTTGCGGTGGTAATGATGTTGTGGGATTTGTTTCATTAACATTTCAGCGCGCGCCGACCTGACGCGATGAGATTGGCAATCGATTTATGCGCTTTTGTTTTCTTAAAGCACGGGCATCGGGAAATGACGCGAGGGTGCGCAAAATTTAGCCACATCACGACAGTGCGTTCAAAATATTCTCTGCCGTGGCAGGCGCTGTGAGTTTGACCGTTTGCTTGTCATTGCGACCCGCCGCGACTGCCGCCTTCAACGCTTCATACACGCTGATGGCCAGCATGAAAGGCGGCTCGCCCACAGCCTTGCTGCCGTAGATGTTGTCTTCCCGATTCGGCTCGGGCCACAGGTCAATTTTGAAGTGCTTGGGGATGTCCCCCGTTGCGGGTATTTTGTAAGTGCTGGGGGCGTGGGTGGTCAGCACGCCATTGGCTGCCCACACCAGCTGCTCCGTGGTCAGCCAGCCCATGCCTTGCACAAAGCCGCCTTCAATCTGGCCGATATCAATCGCCGGGTTGATGCTGGTGCCCACGTCATGCAGGATGTCAACTTTCAACACCCGCGACTCCCCCGTCAGCGTGTCAATCGCCACTTCGGTGCAGGCGGCACCATAAGCAAAGTAGTAAAACGGCCGGCCGGTGAGGGTGGCCTTGTCGTAGTGGATTTTGGGCGTTCGGTAGAAGCCATCGCTCCAGAGCTGGATGCGGTTGGCATACGCCAGCTTGACCACCACATCGAACGAGCGTGTGGCGGTGGGCGACGTGACCTGCCCGCCCTCAAAGCGGATAGCCCCCGCGCCGCAGCCGTCCATCCCGCACACGAAAGCCGCCAGTTTGTCACGCACATGGCGCGCGGCAAACTGGGCGGCGCGGCCATTGAGGTCGGTGCCTGCGGATGCGGCGGTGGCGGATGCGTTGGGTATCTTGCTGGTGTCGCTGGCGGTGGCCAAAACCCGCTCAAATGGCACGCCCAGTTCGTCCGCCACAATCTGGCAGACCTTGGTGTTCAGGCCCTGGCCCATCTCGGTGCCGCCATGGTTCACCTGCACGCTGCCATCGGTGTAGACATGCACCAGTGCACCGGCCTGGTTGAACAGGGTGGCGGTGAAGCTGACGCCGAACTTTACGGGCGTGATGGCGATGCCGCGCTTGATTGTGGAATTGCGCTGATTCCATGAAAAAACGGCCTCTTGCCCTAGTCTGTATTGTGAAGTATGCTCTAATTTTAATAGTAATGGCAGGAGGATGTTGTCCTCAACCGGCATGCCGTAGTGGGTGGTGTT
>JAYWFR010000233.1:0-8128 GCA_043778695.1 Polaromonas sp.
GCCCACGGTAATCGTCTCAGGCACGTGGACTTCAATGACTTTGAATTCAGTCGGTGCTACAAAGTTTGACTCAGGACGCGCATCACGGTCATTGCCGCGGCGGCTACCGCCACGAGCGCCACCACGCGCATTGCCGCGACCTGGTGCTGACGGCGCACCACGGGTTGGCAGCGCTTTTTTCTTGGCAGCGTCTTCTTTCCAGGTTGACGACAGGTTTTCAGATTTGACTTCTTTTTTGCCCGCAGCGCCGGTCACGGCCTTCGCAGCAATAGAGCCAGCGGCTGGCTTGTGCAGCGTGCCTTTGATGGCAGCTTTTGGGTCCACATGCGGGACCAGCACGCGTTTGGGTGCGTTCATCATCGCGCGAATACCGGCAGCTTCGGCCTCGGCTTTTTTGCGACGGTCCTGCAAGTCAATGGACTTGGCTGCATCGGCCTGAAACTCTGCAGTCGCCTTGGCTTTGGCTGTGGCTTGGGCTGCAGCCAATTCAGCGGCTTTGGCGGCTTGTTCGGCCGCAGCTTGTTCGGAAACCTTGGGTATTGCAGCTTCCAGTGCTGCTGCGGCTTCCTTTGCTTTTTTACTGGACGGCTTGGTTTTTTCGAACACCTCGGCGGCGCGCGCTACCGCTTCAGCGATTTTCTCGGCAGCCAGGCGCTCCTCTTCGGCCATTTTGGCGTCTTGCACCTCGCGCAGGCGGCGTTTCTCGTCCAAATCGGCCTCTTGGCGGCGCAACAACTCTGCATGGCGGTTGGCTTCGTCTTCACGTCGGGCCAAATCGGCTTGATCGATTTGTGGGGCTTGGGGCGCAGCTGCTTCAGCGGGCAGGTCGTCAGCTTGCGCATCAGTGCCGTCTTCGCGTTTGATGAAGGTACGCTTTTTGCGCACTTCCACCTGAATGGTGCGCGCTTTGCCGGTGGCGTCGGCTTGCTTGATTTCGCTGGTGGACTTTTTCACCAGGGTGATTTTTTTGCGCTCGCCAGTGGCAGTGCCATGACTGGCTTGCAGATAGACGAGCAGTTTTTGCTTGTCTGATTCAGACAGCGTGTCCCCTGCATTGGTCTTGGAGACCCCCGCACTGGTCAATTGCTCGATCAGTGTGGCGGTGGATTTGTGCAGTTCGGCTGCAAATTGCGCGACGGTGGTGGTACTTGACATATGTGGTTTTCCTGTGCGGCTCCCATGATCACTGCTCTAGGGCTGCAGCGGGCTTTGCAGCCTCGTCAACAGCTTCAGCAGGTGCGGCGGCAGCTTCTTGAAGAAACCAGTGCGCGCGCGCCGTCATGATCAAGGCCGTGGCATCTTCGTTAGACTGCCCGGTGATATCTAAAAGTTCGTCGGTGGCCAGGTCGGCCAGGTCGTCGCGTGTGGTGATGCCAGCGGCGTTTAATTTAGCCACGAGTTCGGGCGTGATGCCGTCCACATCGCGCAGCTCTTGCGAGACGCCGCCGGAATTTTCTTCTTTGGCTATTTCCATCGTCAGCAGCGCGTCTTTGGCGCGCGTGCGCAGCTCGTTAACGGTGTCTTCGTCAAAGGACTCAATCTCCAACATTTCTTGCAGCGGCACGTAGGCTACTTCTTCCAGGCTGTTAAAGCCTTCGGCTATCAGGATGTCAGCGATTTCTTCGTCCACGTCAAGCTTTTCCATAAACAGCTTGCGGCTGGTGTCGGTCTCAGTGGCTTGTTTAACGGCGGACTCATCGGCCGTCATGATGTTGATTTTCCAGCCTGTCAATTCAGCTGCCAAGCGTACGTTTTGGCCGCCCCGGCCGATAGAGATTGCCAGGTTTTCTTCGTCAACCACCACATCCATGGCGTGGCGCTCTTCGTCCACCACGATGGACGACACGTTGGCTGGTGCCAATGCACCGATGACAAACTGGGCTGGGTCTTCAGACCACAGCACAATGTCAACACGCTCACCTGCCAGCTCATTGGTCACGCCGTTCACACGGGTGCCGCGCACGCCAACGCAGGTGCCGATGGGGTCAACGCGTTTGTCGTGCGACAACACGGCGATTTTGGCGCGTGAGCCAGGGTCACGAGCGCAGGATTTGATTTCTAACAGGCCTTGCTCAATTTCAGGCACTTCGGTGCGAAACAGCTCAATCATGTATTCAGGCGCGGAGCGCGACAAGATGATTGGCGCGCCACGCAGGGTGTTGTCGACTTCCATGATCATGGCGCGAACGCGGTCGCCAGAGCGCAGGTTTTCTTTCGGAATCATGTCGCTGCGGCGCAAGCGGCCTTCAACCCTGCCAGATTCAACAATGATGTCGCCCTTGTCCATACGCTTGACGGTACCGACAAAAATCTTGTCGCCGCGACTCATGAAGTCGTTGAGCAACATTTCGCGTTCAGCATCGCGTATTTTCTGCAAAATAACCTGTTTGGCGGCCATGGCGCCAATGCGGCCGATGGGCATGCTTTCAATCGGCTTTTCAATGTAGTCGCCCTCTTCAATGTCGGCGATTTCATCGCGCGCATCAGTCAGAAGCTCTTCGGCTTCCGGGTTTTGCAGGCCTGCCTCGTCGGGCACCACCAGCCAGCGGCGAAAGCTCTCGTAGTTTCCACTGTCCCGATCCACCGCCACGCGAATATCAACTTCGCCGGGGTAAATCTTTTTTGTGGCCTGCGCCAAAGCCATCTCAACTGCACCGAAAACAACGTCGCGCTCGACATTTTTCTCGCGCGAGATGGCATCCACCAACATCAACATTTCGCGGTTCATTTCACAGGCCTTTCAATCTCAGGGTTAGATGAAGTAACAGTTTTTTCAATCGTTTCTTGCGGCTGCGCCGCTTTGGGTTTGCGCCCCTTGAAGTCCACCACAGGGGCAAGCCGCGCCGTGGCAATTTCATCGAGCGTAAAACCCAGTGCCTGCAGCGGCGCAGGAATTCTTTTCTTGCTGACCCTCTGACCTGGTTTGTGTCCAGCCTTGTCTTCAGGCTCATCGCTCCAGACGATTTGCCAGCCAGCATCCGCCTTTTCAAGCGTGCCGCGAAACTTCTTTTGATTCGCCGACACGGTTGAACCCGCTGCTGCCACACCCACAGGCGCTTTCAGGGTGAGGTCAATCAGATCACCCACAAAACGCTCAAAATCTTGTTCAGTCTTAAGTGGCCTGTCAATGCCCGGCGAGCTAACCTCTAGCCGGGAATACGCAGCGCCTTCTACTTCCAGCACAAATACCAGTTGACGAGTAACTTTCTCGCAATCTTCAGCATTGATGAACTGCTCAGTGCCTGCAACGTACGGGAAGTCGATCGTCACACGTAGCAAGCCGCCTTTGGTGCGCTCCACGTCCACCAGGTCGTAACCGAGCCCGGTGACGGTTTGCGCTATCGTGCCGTGAATGCCCTGTGCTGCCATCTAAATGCTAAAAATGCCTGAACTTCGTTGAATGTAAAAACAAACGCCCAAAAAAAATGGGCGGTGTGAACCCGCCCATTTGGTCGTGAACGTCGGATTATAGCGTGTAAATCAGAGTTCTGGGTCAGCTGCCAACGCCGGCAAACCCTCGTGCGAGTTTTTGCGAGAATGCAGCCAGTCCCAAACAAACAAGATGACAGCACACAACACACCCAGCGGCCTTGTACTGCAAGGCTTCACACCGCCTTTCAAATTAACCCAGTTCAAGTTGATTGCCTTTGACATGGACTCTACCTTGATCAATATCGAATGCATCGATGAAATTGCCGATGCCGTTGGCTTGAAGGCCGAAGTGGCAGCGATTACCGAAGCGACCATGCGCGGCGAAATTGCCGACTTCAAAACCAGCCTGCGCCGCCGGGTGGCGCTGCTCAAGGGTGTCAGGGTTCAAGACATGGAGCGGGTTTACGCCGAGCGCTTACAGCTCAACCCCGGCGCCACCGAGCTTGTCGCCGCTTGCAAGAACGCTGGCATGAAAATGCTGCTGGTGTCTGGTGGCTTCACTTTTTTTGCGAGCCGCGTGGCCGAGCGGCTGGGCATTGACTACGCGAAGTCAAACGAGCTTGAAATCGACAACGGCGTGTTGACTGGCGGCCTGGTCAACCAGAGCTGGGGGGACATTTGCGATGGCGAAGAAAAACGCAAAACGCTGCTGGAAACTTGCGCGTTGCTGGGCATTGCCGCAAGCCAGTCGATTGCCGTGGGCGATGGTGCGAACGACTTGCCCATGATGGGCGCTGCCGGTTTGTCAGTCGCCTACCATGCCAAGCCAAGGGTGCGTGAGCAGGCCATGGTGGCTATCAATGAAGGTGGGCTTGACAGGCTATTGGAAGTGCTAAGTTGATCTAAATTGATCTAAGTTGATCTAAGTTGATCTAAGTTGATCTAAATTGACTTTAGACCCGCTCTACCAGAGACCTGCCACTGCGCACTGAAAACTGCGCCAACGTTTCAATACCAGCGTCTTGCCGAGTCACATCGCTCACCACACGCAAAGTCGTTTTCAGCTGCGATGGCGAGATCTCAACAACGCCGTAGCCTTTGCGCTCAGCATCGGCAAATAAAAAGTGCGGGTTCTCAGCCATTGTCTCGGTCCGTTTGCCGTTGCCGCCTGAACGTGACGTGATGCTGGTGCCGCAAAACTCAACCCCAACCGCCGCGCTTGTTGCCTGCGAGTAGTCAGCCTTGATTTGACCCACCCAGTTTTCGTGCACATCGCCGCCCAGCGCCACAAGATTGGCCACGCTATGTTTGCGGGCTGAATCTGTCAGGCGTGTCCGCGCTGCGCTGTAGCCGTCCCAGCCGTCGTTCCACAGGCTTTGCTCTGGTCCCACACGCCAGTCACGCTGGCCTATCAATGACTGCTGACCCAAAATGTTCCAGGCAACCGATTGGCCCTCGATGCTGCCCCAAGCGGCGTCCAGCCAGCGCTCTTGCTCAATGCCCAGCATGCTGCGCGCTGGGTCGTTCCACGCCGGGCAATTGGCGGGGTTGACCATGCTGGAGCCGCGCTTGCCGTCCTTCGTACAGACTTGCGGACTTTTGTACTGGCGTGCGTCCAGCATGGTCAACGTCGCCAACTGGCCATACTGCACGCGGCTATAGATTCGCATTTCTGCGCCGCTGGCCATGCCCGCTACGGCGCGCGTCAGTACCGACGCGCGTACCGGCATGTGCTCGTAAAACGCCTGGTAGGCTGCTGATCGCCGCGCCGCAAAGTCCGGCACGTCCGGGCCGTTTTCACCAAACGTCAAGCCCGCATAGTCGTTTTGCACTTCATGGTCGTCCCACGTCACCAGCCATGGGCACGCAGCGTGCATGGCCTGCAAGTCTGCGTCCTGTTTGTGTGTGGCATAACGCTGGCGGTAGTCGTCCAGCGTCAATACCCAGCCACCCGGCGGTGTGCGCACAGCGTTGGCGGCGCGTGGGTATTCATAAATATAGTCACCCAAAAACATCACTAAATCAAGATTTTCTTCAGCCATATGGCGGTAAGCTGAAAAGTAACCGTGCTCCCACCTCTGACAAGATGCATAAGCCAAACGCAACCCCGCCACTGCCGCACCAGGCGCAGGAAATGTACGGGTACGACCTACAGCGCTGACAGCATCACCCACCATAAAGCGGTAAAAATACCAGCGGTCAGACTCTAAGCCTTGCACGTCAGCATGAACTGAATAGGCCAAGCCAGCCACCGCCAGCGCCTGCCCAGATTGCGCGATGCGGCTGAACTTGTCGTCATGCGCGACTTCCCAGCGCACACCAACGCCAGGGCTACCAGGGGTTTGCGCAAAAGGCGGCATCAGCCGCGTCCACAGCACGACTGAATCGTGTGTGGGCGAACCACTGGCTATGCCCAAACCAAACGGCGTGCTGCCCACCTTGGTTTGCGCCCAGGCTCTGTTCGGCAAGACAAGGCTTGCGCCGCCGATAGCAGCCAGTTGAAGCAATTGACGACGCTGTAGTGCTTGCTGTGTCATTGATTTGTGTTTTCTAAGCTATCAACGCTTGCAATATACCCGCATCAAAATGCTGCTCAACGTAGTCTGCCAAACCGTTAAACACGCTGTCAAGCGTGGGCGTGGTTGCGCCGAACAAGGCGTGCAACACGGCGGGGTCTTCAAATAAGCCATGCATGTAGACGCCCAGCACATTGCCCTGCGCGTTTTGCCAAGCCAAGTCATGCTGCATGACTGGATGTGTGCCGTCTGCCAAATCTGCTCGCAACGCGGTTTGCCCGTGATGAATTTCATACCCAGCCGCTTGCACGTTTGACAAATTAGCCCATACGCCATCAAGCCTATCAAACCGAGCCTGCCTGTGCTGCACGGTCTTGCGTTCTTCAAAAACAGTGACCACACCAAGCAGCCCCAAACCTGCTGCGTTGCCGTCAATGCCATGCGGGTCAATCAATGCCTCGCCCAGCATTTGTAAGCCGCCGCAAATGCCCAGCACCACACCACCTCGCGCCGCATGTTCGTTGACAGCGTGATCCAAGCCTTGGTCGCGCAGCCAAGCCAAGTCACTGCTGGTAGCTTTTGAGCCCGGCAAGATGATCCAATCGCTACGCGTACAGCCGCCCAATTCTGACGGACTGCGAACCCACACCAAGCGCACACCCGGTACGTTTTTAAGCGGTTGAAATTCGTCCAGGTTGCTGATGCGTGGGTAGGCAATGATGGCGATGGTGGCGCAAAGGCGCCGAGGAGGGCCACAGTTATCTGCTCCCTTCAAGTCGGGGCCGTGGAACCGGCTTTGCCGTGCCACAGGCGCAGCGGCCCCCTCGGGGGGCAGCGCAGTACGCGAAGCGACAAGCGTGGGGGCCATGTCTATGCCGTCCTCCTCGGGCAAACCGTGCTGCCACCACATCGGCAATGTCGCCACTGTCGGCACGCCCGTCAGGTCTTGCAGCATTTGCGGGCCTGGCGCGAGCAACTTGGCATCGCCCCTGAACTTGTTCAAAACAAAACCTTTGATGAGTTTTTGCTCTGCTGCATCCAGCATCGCCCAGGTGCCGTACAGGTGAGCAAACGCACCGCCGCGGTCAATGTCAGTGACCAGCAGGCAAGCTGCGTTAGCGTGCAGCGCCACCCGCATGTTGACGATGTCGCTGTGTTTCAAATTGATTTCAGCCGGCGAGCCCGCGCCTTCAATCACCACCACATCGTTTTCAGCCATCAGTGCATCAAGCGCCTGCGCCACCACGGGCCACACATGCGCGCTGCGGGCACGCCACTCCATTTTTGACAATTCAGCGTTGACCTGTCCCATCAAAATCACCTGGCTTTGGGTGTCTTTTTCAGGCTTGAGCAGCAGCGGGTTCATACGCACTTCAGGGGTGGCGCGCGCCGCCAATGCCTGAAAGTATTGCGCGCTACCTATTTCGCCGCCCGCAACCACCCTCGCGTTGTTGCTCATGTTTTGCGCTTTGTACGGCGCAACTTTCAAGCCTTGCCTGGCGTAGTAGCGGCACAGCGCCGTCGTCAGCCAGCTTTTGCCAGCGCCACTGGTGGTGCCTAAAACCATCACGGCTTTTGCAGTCATACCCGACCTTTGATGTGTTGCCATGCATTGTGCAGCGCGTCTTGCGCGGCAGAACCTTGCACGCTGATGCGTACGTGGCCAGGCAGGCCGAACGAGGTGCAGTCGCGCAGCTTGATGCCGTGTCGGCGCAGTGCAGCCAAATCAATATCGGCCTGGCAAACGAAAAAATTAGCCAAGCTGGGCAATACCGTCCAGCCCATCGATTGACACAATTCGATTTGCTGAATTTTCCATTGCCGCAGCGTGGTCAGGCTAGCTGTCAGCCAGGCTTGCGCCTCTGGCTGCGTCCACGCCTCAAGCATGGCCACACCATGCGCGCCGATGGGCCATGACGGGCAGAGCTGGTTCATGGTTTCAATATCGGCGTCTGCATCCAACGGCGCAATCGCATATGCAGCCCGCACGCCTGTCAGGCCAAGCGCTTTATTGGGTGAATACAGTTGCCAGAAGGTTTGTTGCTGGGCTTCTGGCAATGCAAGTTGACGTTGTAACCGAAGTGGCTCGTAAGCCCGGTCAAGCACGCGCACCGCATTGCTGGCGCTGTACCAATCCGCATGCACGCTACCTAACGGACTGGATGGCTCGCACGCCCAGCACAGGTCAGCCGCGTCTGCATCCACGATTTTCAAACCATGCGCTAAAGCGGCGTGAGCAT
>JAYWFR010000234.1:0-8115 GCA_043778695.1 Polaromonas sp.
TGCCCAGTACGACAGCAAAACTAAGGAAGAGCTGGAACCGCTGGCCGTGACTGTCAGTGTGGCGGGCCGCATGATGCTCAAGCGCGTGATGGGCAAGGCTAGCTTTGCCATGCTGCAAGACGCATCGTTCGGCCCATCAGGCGGCCGCATTCAGGTGTACATCAACAACGAAGGCGTGGGCGAAGACATCCACAACGCCTTCAAGCACTGGGACCTGGGCGATATTGTTTGGGCCACCGGCACGCTGTTCAAAACCAAAACCGGCGAGTTGTCGATTCATGCCACGGCCATTAGGCTGGTGACTAAAAGCCTGCGGCCCCTGCCCGACAAGTTTCATGGCATGGCTGACCAGGAGGTTAAATACCGCCAGCGCTATGTGGATTTGATCACCGATGAGTCAGCTAGAGCCCGCTTCATGGCGCGCAGCAAGGCGGTTAGCGGCATTCGTGAATTCATGGTGGCGAACGACTTTTTAGAAGTTGAAACACCCATGCTGCACCCTATTCCTGGCGGAGCCAACGCCAAACCTTTCAAGACGCACCACAACGCGCTTGACCAGGAAATGTTTTTGCGCATTGCGCCCGAGCTGTATTTGAAACGGTTGATCGTCGGCGGCTTTGAGCGCGTGTTTGAGATCAACCGCAGCTACCGCAATGAAGGCATCAGCGTGCGGCACAACCCCGAATTCACGATGATGGAGTTCTACGCCGCGTGGTGGAACTACCAGGACTTGATGGCCTTTACCGAAGCGCTGATACGGGATGTGGCGCAAAGGATTTGCGGCTCACTGAGCTTGAGCTACGCGGGCATTTCTGTTGATTTAAGCCAGCCGTTTGAGCGCCTGACAATTCGTGAAGCGATTTTGAAACACACCGATGCAGCACTCGGTGATACTGGGGGAGTTCAGGCCGGCGTTGACGATGCCGTGTGGCTGACGGACAAGCTGAAAAAGCTCGGCTTCAATGAGCAAAAAGACCGACTCAGCACCCGCTCGCTGGCCAGCTTGCAAGTCATGTATTTTGAAGAAACGGTTGAAGAAAAACTCTGGCAGCCGACCTTCATCATGGAGCACCCAACAGAAATATCGCCATTGGCACGCGCCAACGACGCCCGGCCTGAAGTCACCGAACGATTCGAGCTGTACATCACCGGCCGCGAGTTTGGCAACGGTTTTAGCGAGCTGAACGACGCGCAAGAACAAGCCGCCCGCTTTAACGCGCAAGTCGCAGCCAAAGACAGCGGCGACGACGAAGCCATGTTTTACGACCACGACTTTGTACGTGCACTCGAATACGGCATGCCGCCCACGGGCGGCTGCGGCGTGGGCATTGACCGGCTGATGATGCTGCTGACCGACAGCGCCAGTATTCGGGATGTTATTTTGTTCCCGGCGCTGCGCAAAGAGTTTTAGAGAGGCGTAGTCAACTCCCTCCCCTTCCGGGGGAGGGCGGGGGTGGGGGCAAGTACAGAACTGAAGCTTGGCATCGCGCGTGCCCCCATCCCAACCTTCCCCCGAAAGGGGAAGGAGCAAGATAAGCCGGAGTAGTCCTTACCAAAAGATGAATATTTTAGCCCTCTAGCCCAATAAACACGACGGCAAGCAGCTCCTAAATTAATAGTAATTATCCTAAGTGAAATACCTCAGCGCCTACCCCGAAAGCCTGCAATCGCAGGTCCAGCAACTGCAAGCGCAAGACAAGCTGGGCGACATGCTGCTCAAAAAATATCCGCGCATGCACAGCGTACGCACCGACAAGGCGCTGTACGACTACGTGATGGCGCTGAAAAACGAGTTTTTGCGCAGCTCGGAGCCGCTGTCAAAAGTAGCGTTTGACAACCGCCTGCAAGTCATTGCCCACGCACTGGGCACGCATACCCAAATTAGCCGGGTGCAGGGCAACAAGCTCAAAGCCAAACGCGAAATTCGCGTGTCGTCGTTGTTCAAAGAAGTGCCCGACGAGTTTTTGCGCATGATCACCGTGCATGAGCTGGCGCACATCAAAGAAAAAGACCACGACAAAGACTTCTACAAACTCTGCACCTACATGGAGCCCCAGTACCACCAGTACGAGTTTGATTTGCGCGTGTACCTGACGCACATGGACACCAGTGGCAAGCTGGCTTGGCCCGTAGTTTAAAAACTGCTGAGAAAAAGCTGGTTCTTTTTGTTGCAGCAATATTCAGGTGATGAAACTACCTCTCGGCGGGCAGTGCCATCAGTTTAAAAGTTAATTTATTTGATAGCAGCTCGCGCCCGACTTAATTGATTACTAGCCGGTTTTTATAAAGTGAAACAGTCAGCAATGCAAAAGAGCTGCGGTTCAACCATCGCTAAGCTGATTGCGCAGACGACTACGAGCTTTGCAAGGTTTCCTTAGCTTTCGACGCCCGTGCCAACGTGATGCTTTCCTCCTGTTCAATGGACCACCTGAGCAAGGCGGCAAGCGGAAAATTCAGGCTGGTTCCAAACTCTGTCAACGCGTACTCGACTCTGGGCGGCACTTCGGGATAGATTTTTCGTGTGATTAATGCGGCAGCCTCAAGAGAGCGCAGGGTTTGCGTCAACATTTTTGGTGAAACATCAGGAATATTGCGTTGAAGCTCGCTATATCTCTTGGTGCCCTGCATTAACGAAAGCAAAACCAGCATAGACCACTTATCTGCAAACAGTGACAAACCACGCGCAACGATGCACTCAGCGTTGAAAAGTGGCTTTTGATTGATTCGCTGCATTGCCTCATCAATCAAGACTTGAACAAAAGACTGACTTGGCAGGACTTCACTAACTTTTGGATGTGTCTTCATAACGCATTTGGTTTCTTTTGGGTAAGTATGGGTGCAAAAGGTGCATACTTCCCAAAGTATAGCTAATGGGGTAAGGTGGCGAATTGTTTTAGCAAAGGAGCAATTTATGCACGCACCCCTTCCATTGGCGATTTCGGCAAGTGAACTAATGAAAGTACATCTGCAACTTATTGGCGTTGACATTCCAGCTTGGCTTGGCCTTCTTTCAAAATCCGCCGTTGTCGAATTTCCTTACGCACCTTCGCTGGGCTACCCACCACGTATCGAAGGGCTGGCTGCAATCGCTGAGTTGATGAATGCGACTACCTCCAATTTTGATCCGTTTCGGTTTACAGATATTTCAATCCATCTGTGTGAGAAGAAGGACGAGGCGTGGGCCAGCTTTCACGGCGAAGCCTTCGTGCCAAAAACCCAAAAACTGTACAGCCAGGATTACGCAGCTTTCATGCGCGTAGCTGGTGGCAAGATCGTGTATTACCGCGAATACTGGAATCCCTGCAATTTTGCTGATGCCTTGAATCTCACATTGAAACAAGCAGGCGCTGGCCAGGTGGACAAATGAAGATCGTTGTTGCTGGTGCCAGCGGCAACGTGGGCTATCGCACCGCCGAACGTTTGATCGACGGCGGCGTATTTCCCGTTCTGATTGCCCGCAATACCAAGGCCGTAAAACCATTGCTAGATCGCGGCGCGCAGCTTGTTGCCGGCGGCCTTGATAGTTTTGAGGTGCTTGACGCTGCTACCGCAAATGCCGACGCACTTTTGTGGATGACGCCGCCCGCTCTTAGCGAACCTAGCCTTCAAGGGTGGTACCGGCGGACTGCACGATTGGCCGCTCAAGCCATCGAAAAAAATGGAGTCAAACGAGTTGTGCATATTTCAGCGATGGGCGCGCTTCAAAACACGGGCCTGGGGACGGCTTCATACGTAGCCGAAGTCGAATTAGCGCTGGCCGCCGCTTGCAGAAACCTTGTCAATCTTCGGCCAGGCTACTTCATGCAAAACCTTGCTCAGCAACTCAAGGAAATTAGCAAACTTCCAGAAAATCAACCTGCTGAGTTGCAAATGACTTTTGCGCCCGACCATGACGTGCCGTGGATCAGCGCCTTTGACATCGGTGACGTTGCAGCGGGCTACCTGATGGAGCCGACTTGGGCGGGGCAATGGTCGCGCAATCTGATGGGTCCGCAAAACCTCACGATGGTTGAGGTCGCCGAGATCGTCTCAATCGCCGCTAACCGCTCTGTCCGCTATCAGCAGATTCCACTTGAAGCAATGAGCGAAATTTTTGCAGCACAGGGCGCAAATAAAAAGGTGCAATCCGAAATGACAGATCTTTTGACTGCGCTGGGTGACAAAGATGGTGTTTACGCCACCACAAGAACCTTTGAAGCAGCGACACCGACCACCCTGAAGCAGTTTGTTGAAAATTGCCTTGGTGTCCGCTAGTTGCTCAGGGCGGTTCCCATTTGGCGTCCCCCGCCGCACAGGTTGTGCAGTGTTGACTCCATGGTTTTAAATCGCTTTCACAGCTTAATTGCTCGGCACTTTGACTAGACGAAGCCCTTCGCTAAAGCATTTCACCGAATTTAACGCAGTGCGATGTGCCTGCGACTCTGCCAACTTTGGCTCTAGCAGGCAGTAGTTTAAAAGCTATTATTTCAATAGCTGCTTGCCCCCGTTATTCCTGGGCTAGCGGCATAAGTAGCAAATTAAACCGCATAAATGGACACACACCATATTTTTACGCCGCCGCGCAAACAAGACCGACTTTTTCTAGAGGCCCTGGGTTGTACCGCAACCCATCAACCAGCAGCGCCACCATTCGGCGCACATAACCTGTTTCGTCCAGAGTAGTTGGCGTGCAGCACAGGTTGCCAACTGCTCGCAACAAGTCGTATGCCTGGACGTCGTTACGCACTTCGCCTGCCGTGGCTGCGCTATTGAGTAGTTCTTGCAACGCGGGCTGGAGCAGCCGGTAGAAGTAAGCAGGCAGCATGTTGAATGCCGGGTCGCCTGAATGAAGCGCTGCAGCCAGGCCGCGTTTTGCCGCCAAAAACTCTGCGTAGCGGTGCATCCATTGCGCCAGCGCCTCGGCAGGTTCATGGTCAAGCGCCAACACCGCCGCCGCGTCAGCACAAGCATCTACCTGCTGCCGAAAAACCGCCACGATCAGGTCAGAACGCTGCGGAAAGCGGCGGTACAGCGTGGCTATGCCGACCCCTGCTTTTTCAGCAATCTCGCGCACGGGCGCATCAACCCCTGACGTGGCAAACACAGCCAGCGCGGCTTCCAGCAAGGCGGTTTCGCTGCGCTGCGCGTCGGTGCGTAGTGGCCGTGGCGTGTGGTCCGGCTTGCCTGATTTGACGCTGTCTGATTTGTCAGTCAGCGAAAGCACTTCGTTACTCATCTTTCAAACTTTCTGGCCGGTGTGGTTGACATTCGGAACAACGTTCCGTATTATTCGGAACGTTGATCCATTTTATAACCTTCCTGCAATTTCAACATCACTGGCAAACCCTAAGCCAACCTAACCGAAAGGAAAAAACCATGCAAAACACACCTGTCGCTCTGGTCACCGGAGCCAACAAAGGAATAGGTTTTGAAATCGCCAAGGGGCTCGTCGCCCATGGTTTCACCGTGCTCGTCGGCTCGCGTGATCTGGCCAAAGGTGAAGCCGCCGCCTCCAGCTTGGGGCCTGAAACGCACGCCCTACAACTCGACGTGACGAATCAGGCATCCATTGCAACAGCAGCCGAGCGGATCCGTAGCGAATTTGGTCGTCTTGACGTGCTGGTTAACAACGCTGGTGTTTCGCATCCGGGCAGGGCAAGCTTAAGTTTTGCGGACGTCATGCAGACCAATTTACTAACCGCCACGCCGTTTGACGATGTGCGGGCTGTTTGGGAAACCAATGTGTTTGGCGTCATTGCCGTCACGCAGGCCATGCTGCCGCTGCTGCGCGAGGCACACGCTGCTCGCATCGTCAACATGGGCAGCACCGGCGGCTCGCTGACGTTCAATTCTGATCCGGCCAACCCACACCGGGCCATGTTTGGCAACTACTCGGCTTCAAAGTCAGCAGCGCACGCCATCACGCTTGCGTTTGCGCTGGCGCTTGAGTCGACCAAAATCAAAGTCAACATTGCCTGTCCGGGTCACACGGCCACGGCGCTGAACAATTTTTCAGGGGCTCGCAGTGCCGAGCAAGGCGCACGCCGAGCGGTAGAGCTTGCATTGCTTGATGAAAACGGCCCAACAGGCACGTTTTCGGATGAAAACGGCCCGGTTGCCTGGTAACACCGAGCCGGGCAGCAAATGAAACCAGCAAGGAGGGAAAAGCAATGCCTACAAAATCAATGAAAGCCGTTCGCCAACATGAGTTCGGCGGCCCCGGCGTGCTGCGGTATGAAGATGCGCCAATGCCTGAGCTGCAGCCTGGCGAAGTGTTGGTGCGCGTTCACGCGATTGGCATCAATCCGCCCGATTGGTACCTGCGGGACGGCTACAAAATGCTGCCTGCCGAATGGCAACCGAAGGTGACGTTTCCCGTCATTTTGGGCACCGACGTGTCGGGCGTAGTCGCGGCAGTTGCTGATGATGTCAACAGTTTTTCTGTTGGCGATGCGGTGTACTCGATGGTGCGATTTCCCAGCGGCCTAGCGGGCGGCAGCATGGCCTATGCCGAGTACGTCAGCGTGCCCGCATCCCAAGTGGCCATCAAACCCAGCGGCATAAATCATGTTCACGCAGCCGGCGCGCCAATGTCGCTGTTGACGGCATGGCAGTTCATGATTGAGTTGGGTCACAACGTGCCCAACCCGCTTCAGCCTGGCAGGCACGAGAGTGTGCCGCTGGCAGGCAAAACCGTGCTGGTCAACGCTGCAGCTGGCGGTGTGGGGCACTTTGCAGTGCAGCTGGCCAAGTACAAAAGCGCTCGCGTGATTGCGGTGGCGTCTACCAAGCACGAAGCGCTGCTGCGCAGCCTGGGCGCGGACGAATTCATCGACTACACAAAAACACCGCCTGAAGACATCGCCCGCGATCTGGATTTGGTCGTTGACGCCGTGGGCGGCCCCACCACCGCGCGGTTTTTGCGCACGCTCAAACGCGGCGGCGCCTTGTTTCCCATCCTGCCTTTGGGTTTTGCTGGCGGCGATGAAGCGACCACCCTAGGCGTGGCCGTATCCGCTACGCAGGTGCAATCAAGCGGTGCGCAGCTGGCCCAAGTCGCCAGCTTGCTAAACGCGGGCACGATTCGCGTCGTCATCGACAGCACCTTTGCACTGGCCGATGCGAGCAAGGCGCACGAGCGTGCCGCCCGCGGGCATGTGCAGGGCAAGATAGTGCTGACTGTGGTTTGAGAAAACTTGCCATTACAAACTGAAATAACACCGTCATGAAAAACATCGACTTCGCCGTTATCGGCGGCAGTTATGCCGGCATGTCAGCTGCTCTGCAATTGGCACGCGGGCGTCGCAATGTGCTGGTGGTTGACGCCGGCCAACGGCGCAACCGATTCGTGGACGTTGCTGGCCAGACCGCGCACGGATTTTTAACGCAGGATGGACACGCGCCTGCCGAAATAGCCGCCATTGCCAAGCAGCAGCTGATGGCTTACCCCACGGTGCAATGGAAGGATGGCACCGCGACTGATGCGCGGGTTACAAGTGATGGCCGTCTGGAATTCAACGTCGGCACGAATGCCATCAGTGCAGGCAGGCTCATACTCGCCACTGGTGTGCGCGACGAGCTGCCGCCCGTGCCTGGCCTGGCTGAGCGCTGGGGCCACAGCGTTTTTCATTGTCCCTACTGCCACGGCTACGAAATGAATAAGGGCCAAATCGGCATCATTGCCGCTTCAGCGCTGGCGCAACACCACGCTGTGATGCTGCCAGACTGGGGCACGACCACCTTGTTTCTCAACGGTGCTTACACGCCCGATGAGGAACAATTGGCTGCCATCACTCGTCGGGGCACCAAAGTGGAAAGCGCATTGATAGCGCGCGTCGACGGAGTTGCGGATGTGGTGCTTAAAGACGGCCGCACTTTTACTATGAATGGACTGTTCACGCAGCCGCGCACCCTGCTGAGCAGCCCCATTGCCGAGCAACTGGGCTGCATTTTGGAAGATGGGCCCATGGGAGTTTTCATCAAAGTGGACGAAGCCAAAGCCACCAGCGTGCCCAACGTGTTTACGTGCGGAGATGCCGCACGCGCAGCTGGCAACGTAACGCTGGCGGCGGCGGACGGAGCCGTTGCTGCGTTTGCGGCGCATCGGTCTGCAATGGTTTGAAGCTGCGCGGCTCG
>JAYWFR010000235.1:0-8106 GCA_043778695.1 Polaromonas sp.
GAATTGCCTAACGCCAAACGCCAGTCCATCAAGCTCAGTGAGATTTTGGGCTCACAGGTTTATAACGAAGCCAAGAGCTTACTGACGATGGGCTTGGGCAAAGACATCGCAGGCCACGCTGTCGTGGCCGACCTGGCAAAAATGCCGCACTGCCTAGTGGCCGGCACCACGGGCTCGGGTAAATCAGTCGGCATCAACGCTATGATTTTGAGCTTGCTGTACAAGGCTGATGCACGTGATGTGCGCCTCTTGTTGATTGACCCCAAGATGCTGGAAATGAGTGTTTACGAAGGCATTCCGCACCTGCTATGCCCCGTGGTTACCGATATGCGCCAAGCCGCGCACGGCCTGAACTGGTGCGTGGCCGAGATGGAAAAGCGCTACAAACTGATGAGCAAAATGGGCGTGCGCAACCTGGCGGGTTACAACGTGAAAATTGATGACGCCAAGGCCCGAGGCGAGATGATTGGCAACCCTTTCAGCTTGAACCCAGACCAGCCCGAACCGCTAGAGCGCTTGCCCTACATCGTGGTGGTGATTGACGAGCTGGCTGACCTGATGATGGTGGTCGGTAAAAAGATCGAAGAGTTGATTGCTCGGCTGGCGCAAAAAGCCCGCGCTGCTGGTATTCATTTGATACTGGCCACCCAGCGCCCCAGTGTGGACGTGATCACCGGTTTGATCAAAGCCAACATTCCCACGCGCCTGTCGTTTCAGGTTTCAAGCAAAATCGACAGCCGCACCATCCTGGACCAGATGGGAGCTGAGGCGCTGCTAGGCATGGGCGACATGTTGTACATGCCCAGCGGCACGGGTTTCCCGATTCGGGTGCATGGCGCTTTTGTCAGCGACGACGAAGTGCACCGCGTCGTCGCTTATTTAAAAGAGCAGGGCGAGCCGAATTACATTGACGGCATTCTTGAAGGCGGTGTAGCCGATGGAGAAGGCGGCGATTTGGGCGGTGACTTGTCCGAGGCCGGAGGCGACAAAGATCCGATGTATGACCAAGCCGTCGAGATTGTTTTGAAAAATCGAAAAGCCTCTATCTCGCTGGTTCAGCGGCATTTAAAAATTGGCTACAACCGATCTGCGCGGATGCTGGAAGAGATGGAAAAAGCAGGTTTGGTCAGTGCCATGTCGGGCAGCGGCCAGCGGGAAATTTTGGTTCCGGCCAGGGCGGAGTAACCATGAAAAAACTATTAACGGGTTTTGTATTTGCTCTTCTTTCAGTAGCTGCTTGCGCCCAAGATATAAAGGCTACAGCCCTAAAAGACCTTGAAAACTTTATTAAAAATACGAAAAGTGGGCGCGCGGTATTTACCCAAGTGGTGACCAGTCCCGCCAAGGAAGGCCAGGTGGCCAAGGTCAAAACATCTACCGGTACGTTCGAGTTCTTGCGGCCGAACCGTTTTAAGTTTCTGTACAAAAAGCCGTTTGAGCAAACCATCGTGTCGGACGGCGAGACCCTGTGGTTGCACGACGTGGACTTGAATCAGGTCACGGCTCGCAGGCTGGCCCAGGTGCTAAACGGCACGCCTGCTGCCGTGATTGCAGCGGCTGCTGACCTGAAAGGTTTGCAGGCAGATTTCAACCTCACTGCACTGCCTGAGAAATCTGGGCTGCAATGGGTACAAGCCGTGCCAAAAACCAAAGAAGGCCAGCTGCAAAGCATCACCGTCGGGTTGAAAACCACCGACAAGGGCAGCGAGCTGGCAGCGCTAGAAATTCTTGACAGTTTTGGCCAGCGCTCGGTGATGACGTTCAGCCAATTCGAAGTCAATCCAGCCCTGACCAGCGGCGGTTTTCAGTTCAAGCCGCCTGCGGGCGCTGACGTCAGCCGTCAGTAGACAACTGAAAAGTTTTGCTGCGATGGCCAGCGCTAAAACGCAAAAAATAAATATCCCGCTGGCCGAACGTCTGCGGCCCCAAACGCTTGGTGATGTGATTGGTCAGCAACATTTGCTGGGTGACGGCATGCCGCTGCGCATTGCGTTTGAGTCAGGCCAGCCGCACAGCTGCATTTTGTGGGGGCCGCCCGGCGTGGGCAAAACTACCATCGCCCGGCTGATGGCCAGCAGCTTTGATGCGCACTTCATCACCATGTCGGCTGTGCTGGGCGGTGTGAAAGACATTCGTGAAGCGGTGGAGCAGGCCAGCGTGTGGCTTGGCCAGGGCGAAGGAAAAAGAACAATCGTGTTTGTCGACGAGGTACACCGCTTTAACAAAAGCCAGCAAGACGCTTTTTTACCGCACGTCGAAAGTGGCCTGTTCATCTTCATTGGCGCAACGACTGAGAACCCTTCGTTTGAAGTCAACTCGGCTTTGCTGTCACGCGCGGCGGTGTATGTGCTGCAACCGCTTGCAGAGTCAGATTTAAAGAAAATAGTGGCCGTTGCCGTTAATAATAGAGCACTAGCAGCTATTGAAAGCATAGTACCCGAGGCGATTGATCGATTGACGGCCTACGCAGATGGCGACGCGCGGCGGCTGCTCAATACGCTGGAATCACTGGCCGTAGCCGCCGGCAATGACAAGTCAGGGCCAATCACTGTCGTGAGCGATGCCTGGCTGATAAAGGTACTTGGCGAAAAAATGCGCCGCTACGACAAAGGCGGTGAGCAGTTTTACGACACCATCTCTGCGCTGCACAAGTCCGTGCGCGGCTCTGACCCGGATGCATCGTTGTACTGGTTCATGCGCATGCTTGACGGCGGAGCCGAGCCCAAATACATGGCCCGCCGGTTGATTCGCATGGCCAGTGAAGACATTGGCCTGGCTGACCCGCGCGCGTTAACCATCGCTCTAAACGCGGCGGACGTGTACGAAAGGCTCGGCTCGCCCGAGGGCGAGTTGGCGTTGGCCGAAGCGGTGATTTATCTGGCGGTAGCTCCCAAATCGAATGCGGTTTACAAGGCTTTTAACGAAGCCAAGGCGCTGATTAAAAAAGACGGCACACGCCCGGTCCCGATGCATTTGCGCAACGCGCCGACCACACTCATGAAAGAGCTGGACTACGGCAAGAACTACCGCTACGCCCATGACGAAGAAGATGGTTTTGCCGCGGGTGAAAATTACTTTCCCGACGGCATGGCCGCACCTAATTTTTATCGGCCTGTGCTGCGTGGGCTCGAGGTCAAGATCGCAGAAAGACTTAACGCGTTGCGACTCAAAAATGCTGAAAAATCTTGACCATTTTTAACAGCTTCCCCGGGTAAACCCCGCGAAAAGCGATGACTTGGCGCGATTCTCGCTTGGTGTCCTTCAATACAATTCGCGCAACAGCAGTTGGCGGCCTCAATATCCGTTTTGTACACATTTTTAATTTCGAAAATCTTATAGGGCGTAAGCGATGGACGTATTACTACAGCAGATCATCAACGGCTTGGTACTGGGCAGCATGTACGCGCTGATCGCACTGGGCTACACCATGGTGTACGGCATCATCAACTTGATCAACTTTGCCCACGGCGAGGTACTGATGGTGGGCGCGCTTACCAGCTGGTCCATCATTGGCCTGATGCAAACGTCTATGCCCGGCACGCCCGGCTGGATCATTTTGCTGATCTCGATGCTGATCGCTTTTGTGGTGTGCGCCGCACTTAATTTTGTGATTGAAAAGGTCGCTTACAGGCCGCTGCGCAATGCGCCCAAGCTGGCACCGCTGATCACTGCCATCGGCATGTCGCTGCTGCTGCAAACGCTGGCCATGATCATCTGGAAGCCGACCTACAAGTCATACCCTACGCTGTTGCCGTCCGAGCCGTATGAGTTTGGCGGCGCGGTGATCACGGTCACGCAAATTTTTATTTTGGGCGCCACCGCCATTTCGTTGGCTATTTTGATGTGGCTGGTGCACTACACCCGGCTGGGCCGCGCCATGCGGGCCACGGCTGAAAACCCACGCGTCGCCGCGCTGATGGGCGTCAGGCCCGACACGGTGATTTCAGCAACCTTCATCATCGGCGCTATTTTGGCGGCGCTGGCCGGTGTGATGTACGCATCCAACTACGGCACGGCGCAGCATGCCATGGGGTTTTTACCGGGGCTGAAAGCCTTTACCGCAGCCGTGTTTGGTGGCATTGGCAACCTGGGCGGCGCAGTGCTGGGCGGCATTTTGCTGGGGCTGATTGAGTCGATTGGCGCGGGCTATATTGGCCCGCTGACGGGTGATGTGCTGGGCAGCCAGTACACCGACATTTTTGCGTTTATTGTGCTAATTTTTGTTCTCACGCTGCGCCCATCAGGCTTGCTGGGTGAACGTGTGGCGGACCGAGCTTGACGCCCTAACAAAAGTGATTCGAAAATGATTCAAAAACGATTGAAAAACAATTGAAAAACGATTGAAAACCTCATGAAATCAAATAAAACCATCATCTATGTGCTGATGGGGCTGGCCCTGTTGGTACTGCCCTTGTTCTTGCAAGTGGGCGGCAACGCCTGGGTGCGCATTGTTGACATGGCGCTGTTGTACGTGCTGCTGGCGCTGGGCCTGAACATTGTGGTGGGCTACGCCGGCCTGCTGGACTTGGGCTACGTTGCGTTTTTCGCCGTGGGTGCGTATTTGGCCGCGCTGCTGGGCTCGCCGCATTTGTTGCAGGCGTTTCCCGAGCTTGCCGCCATGTTCCCCGGTGGCTTGCACCTGCCGATTTACATCGTGATCCCGCTGGCTGCTGGGCTGGCCGGTTTGTTTGGCATCATGCTGGGCGCGCCTACGCTGAAACTGCGCGGCGACTATTTGGCCATCGTGACGCTGGGTTTCGGCGAAATCATCCGCGTCTTCTTGGCCAACCTCGACAGGCCTGTCAACATCACCAACGGCCCAAAGGGCATCAACCAGATCGACTCGATCAAGTTCTTTGGTTTTGACCTTGGCGTTGACCACCAGTTTCTAGGCTTCGCAGTCAACTCGGTGTCGATGTATTACTACCTGTTTTTAGCGCTGGTGGTTATTTCAGTCGTGATATGCCACAGGTTAGAAAACTCGCGCATCGGCCGAGCCTGGATGGCGATTCGCGAAGACGAGATTGCCGCCAAGGCGATGGGCATCAACACCCGTAACCTCAAACTGCTGGCGTTCGGCATGGGCGCTACGTTTGGCGGCGTGTCAGGCGCCATGTTTGCAGCGTTTCAGGGCTTTGTGTCGCCCGAGTCGTTCAGCCTGATGGAGTCCGTCATGATTGTGGCGATGGTGGTGCTGGGCGGCATTGGCTATTTGCCTGGCGTGATTTTGGGCGCGCTGTTGCTGGCCGCGCTGCCAGAGGTGCTGCGCTACGTGGCCGGGCCGCTGCAAATCATGACCGACGGCCGGTTAGATGCGTCGATCTTGCGGCAGCTGCTGATAGCACTCGCGATGATCACCATCATGCTGCTGCGGCCACGCGGTTTGTGGCCGTCACCGGAGCACGGCAAGTCGCTGAACAAACCCGTGGGCAAAGTGCCTAGCAACACGATCAACCCGTAAGGACTGCACATGAGTGAAGTGAATTCAAAAAGCATGAGCGATACGATCTTAAAAGTCTCGGGCGTGTCCAAGCGCTTTGGCGGATTGCAGGCCCTGAGCGATGTCGGCATCCACATTGAGCGTGGCCAGGTCTACGGTTTGATTGGCCCGAACGGCGCAGGCAAGACCACTTTTTTCAACGTGCTGACGGGCTTGTACACACCCGACAGCGGCACGTTTGAGCTGGCCGGTAAGGCCTACCAGCCGACTGCTGTGCACGAGGTCGCCAAGGCAGGCATTGCCCGCACGTTTCAAAACATCAGGTTGTTTGCTGAAATGACGGCATTAGAAAACGTGATGGTCGGCCGCCATGTGCGCACCCACTCTGGCTTACTGGGCGCGGTGTTTCGCACAGCAGGTTTTAAAAACGAAGAGCAGGCTATTGCCAAACGTGCGCACGAACTGCTCGACTACGTGGGCATTGGCAAGTACGCCGACTTCAAAGCCCGTACCCTGAGCTACGGCGACCAGCGCCGCCTGGAGATTGCGCGCGCCCTGGCTACTGACCCGCAATTGATTGCACTTGATGAGCCTGCCGCCGGCATGAATGCGACCGAGAAAGTGCAGCTGCGTGAGCTGATAGACCAAATCCGCAAAGACAACCGCACCATTTTGCTGATTGAGCACGACGTCAAACTGGTCATGGGCTTGTGCGACCGTGTCACGGTGCTGGACTACGGCAAACAGATTGCTGAAGGCAAGCCTGCTGATGTGCAGAAAAATGAAAAAGTCATCACAGCCTACTTGGGCGGCGGCCACTAAGCACCGGATTTAGAACATGAGCACAACACTTTTAAAAATCACAGGGTTGCAAGTAGCCTACGGCGGCATCAAAGCCGTCAAAGGCGTGGACTTGCATGTCAATGAAGGCGAGCTGGTCACGCTGATTGGCTCGAACGGCGCGGGCAAAACCACGACGATGAAAGCCATCACCGGCTCACTGCCAATGGCTAGCGGCGACATTGAATATTTGGGCAAAAGCATCAAGGGCAAAGGCGCATGGGATTTGGTCCGGGACGGCCTGGCGATGGTGCCTGAAGGGCGCGGCGTGTTCGCCCGCATGACGATCATTGAAAACCTGCAAATGGGCGCATACATCCGTACCGACAAAGCTGAAATTGCGGCTGACATGGAAAAGATGTTCACCATCTTCCCGCGCCTGCGTGAACGCAAGGACCAGCTGGCTGGCACCATGAGCGGCGGCGAGCAGCAAATGCTGGCCATGGGCCGCGCGCTGATGAGCCGGCCCAAAGTGCTGCTGCTGGATGAGCCGTCGATGGGCTTGTCACCCATCATGGTGGACAAGATTTTTGAAGTGGTGAAAGACGTTTCTGGCCAAGGCGTGACGATCTTGCTGGTTGAGCAAAACGCCAGTCGTGCGCTGGGGATTGCTGACCGGGGTTATGTGATGGAGTCTGGGGCTGTGACTATGAATGGGGATGCGAAGGCGCTGCTGGATGATCCTCGGGTTCGGGCGGCTTATTTGGGGGAGTGATTGGGTTGTAAGCTACGTAAAGTGTGCGTAGGCAGCTCCTGAATTTATAGCGATTCGCCTTCATGTGGTTGCCGGGGGGAGCCCGGCGGCTCGTCACTTTTCTTTGCTTCGCCAAAGAAAAGTAACCAAAAGAAAGGCGACCCGCAGTCTGAGCCGCTGCGCGGTTCCTTGAAATATTCAGGCGAGACGGAAAATCTAGAAACTAGTCGGCTATGCCGCCGTCGGACATCTAGATTTTTTAATCCGTCTCGCCTGAATATTTCAAGCCCAGCCAGGACGGGGTTGGGGATGGGGTCATGGTCGGGTTCGGGGATGCCCTCACCCTAGCCCTCTCCCGGAGGGAGAGGGGATTGAAGAGGGGATAAAGACACACTTCAGGCTGGGAATCAGGCTTTACTCCCTCTCCCGCTGGGAGAGGGCAGGGGCTGAGCGCTGCGGCTCCAAATGCGCCTGCGCGTATTTGGACAGTGCGAAGAAGCCCGTCCTCTGGACGGGTTGCGGCCTGCAAGGCAGGGCTCTGCGACCCCGATCTGATCCGATCCCGAACCATCCCCCACCCGTCCTGGCTGGGCTTGAAAAAGTTGAAGGAGACGGATAAAAAAATCTAGATGTCCGACGACAGCGAAGCTGGCTAGTTTCTAGATTTTCCGGCTCCTTCAGCTTTTTCAAGGAACCGCGCAGCGGCCCAGACTGCGGGTCGCCTTTTCTTTTGCTTACTTTGCTTTTGGCGAAGCAAAAGAAAAGTGAGTAGCTGCCGGGCTACCCCCGGCAAACCCCATGAAGGCATGCCGCTGCAAATTCAGGAGCTGCCCGCTCCCATATTTTGAAGCTCAGACGATCAAAGCCTCTTCAACCACCACAACTTCACCCCGCAACGACCGCATAGGCGCCTCAGTAATCCTGATGTCCACCAGCTGCCCAATCAACCGATCAGGCCCACTAAACACTACAGGCCGATTGCATTCAGTCCGGCCAAACAGCGCGTTCGGTGTTTTACGCGCAGAAGAAGAAAACGGGGTCAGATACCGTCTTGAAAGTCAAGCGCCAGCGCACTAATTTTGATAGGCGCCAATGCAGAAGCTGTAAATTCAATTGCCTCAGTGGCCTTTTT
>JAYWFR010000236.1:0-19484 GCA_043778695.1 Polaromonas sp.
CAAAGTCTTGTCAGCCTCACCCGACCCAGCCTGTTCAATCAAGCAAACAAAGCTTAACTGCTCGGCGGTTTGAATATACGAGGTCTTGCAAAGCAGCATTCAAACTAAAAGCCAATAAATACCGGCGTAAGATGCTACTAAATTAATAGTAAGCGCAAAGAGTTTAATCTACATCGACTGCTCAAGCAGCTCGGTGTAGTCGGCAGCCGATGCCAACCTCGGATTGGTTTTGTGGCAATGGTCAGCGATGGCGCCATGAATGATTTTTTCAAACGACGCGCTGCTCACGCCCAGACCGCTCAGACCAGCTGGCAAGCCCAGTCTTGCATTCATGTCCCGCAGCGCACTGACGACATCGCCTGAGTTTGCCAGGCCCATTGCTCTGGCCATGCGCTCCAGGCGCTTGTCTTTTTTCATCGATTCAGTGCTGGCGTTGAACTGCACCACCGCCGGCAGAAACATCGCATTCAGCGTGCCGTGGTGCAGGCGCGGATCAATCCCGCCCAAACTGTGGCTGAGGGAATGCACACATCCCAGGCCTTTTTGAAAGGCCATTGCCCCCTGCATGGACGCGCTCATCAAGTTAAAACGTGCCTCGCGGTCGCTGCCGTCCCGGGTGGCGCGTTCAATATGCGCCCAGCCACGCTCCAGCCCGTCCAGCGCAATGCCATCGGCCGGTGGGTTAAAGGCGGCGGACATGAAGGTCTCCATGCAGTGCGCTATTGCGTCCATGCCCGTCGCTGCGGTTAACCTGGCGGGCAGCCCCAGCGTTAGTTCAGGGTCACAAATCGCTGCCTTAGGCACGATGTGCCACGAATGGAAACCCAGCTTGCGATGGTCATCCACAATGATGATGGCGCCTCTGGCGACTTCGCTGCCAGTGCCGCTGGTGGTGGGCACCGCGATCAACGGCGCCGCCCGGTCGGTGATCTTGAGCGAACCGCCCTCAATTGTTGCGTACGTGGTCAGTGGCTCGTCATGGGTCGCCGCAATCGCAACGCCTTTGGCGCAATCAATGGCAGAGCCACCACCCACCGCTATCAGCCCGTCGCAACCACTGGCCTTGTACAGCGCAGCAGCGGCTAGCACCGCAGCTTCGGTCGGGTTTGACGGCGTTTGGTCGAACACCGCGACCGTCATGCCTGGCAGCTGATCCAGCGCTTTTTGCAAGATACCCGCCGCTTTCACACCCGCGTCGGTCACGATCAGTGGCCGGGTGATGCCGACCCTGTCGCATTCTTGTTTGAGCAGTTTGATGGCACCAAAATCAAACTGAATTTGGGTAACGTAGTAGATAAATGCCATAGTTGAAGTCCGAGAGTGAGTTTTGCGCGTTGTACTATCTTGCCACGGACTCGTCAAAATTTTCCAAACTTCAAACCATGAAACGACAAGACTTCAGATTTTTTCATCCGCTGCGTGTTCGCTGGGTAGAGGTAGACATGCAGAAAATTGTCTTCAATGCCCATTACTTGATGTACTTTGACACAGCCATCACTGACTACTGGCGCGCGCTGGCGCTACCGTACCAGGAGGCCATGGACATGCTGGGTGGCGACTTGTACGTCAAAAAAGTCTGTGTTGAATACCACGGCTCCGCGCATTTTGATGATCGACTTGACGTGGCTTTGCGGTTGACACGCATCGGCAATTCGTCGATGGTTTTCTCAAGCGCTATTTTTAGGGGTGATGAACTGCTGGTCACCAGCGAGATGATCTATGTGTTTGCCGACCCCAGCACCCAAACCGCCAAGCCGGTGCCGCACGCGTTGCGCCAGGTGTTGACTGGCTTTGAAGCGGGGCAGGCGAGCCACACGGTTAAAACCGGAAGTTGGGCTGACTTGGGTAAAGATGCTGCCCGCGTGCGAGAAGAAGTTTTTGTTTATGAGCAAAAAATTCCCATTGAGATGGAATGGGACAGCTTTGATGAAGCGGCGCTGCATGCCGTGGCTTACAACGGTCTAGGGCAAGCCATAGGTACTGCGCGGCTGCTGGCGCCCACCGCCAAAACCGCCAAAGTAGGGCGCATGGCCGTCAAGCGGGTTTTGCGCGGTGCAGGCATCGGACATGACTTGCTGCGGGTGTTAATGGACGCTGCCAAGCAGCGCGGCGACCATGGCGTGATGCTCCATGCCCAGCGCAGTGCGCAGCGGTTTTATGAGCGAGCCGGGTTTACAGCCCGGGGCGATGCTTTTGACGAAGTGGGCATCCCGCACATAGAAATGTTCAAGGCGTTTTAGCCATCCTTGATAAGAAGCGACAATACGCTACCCCTCTGCCACCTGTATTGTTTTCATGGCCAAAAAAAGACGCGTTTCTAACTCCCCATCCAACGCCTCTGTTGGTAATTCAAACAGCTCAAGTCTTTTGGGGGAAGGAAAGTCCCCCAGCATTGATGCGCCAGTTGCTTTCAGATCAGCTGTGCAAAATGGTGCTCCAGGTCGTGCCTCGGTTGCACTGGCCCCGCTCCCGACCGAGGTAGAGCGCGGTGACTGGACGGTCATCATCTTGGCCTTGATGATGTTCCTGACGCCGGCTATCGGCGTGCCCAACGAGTTGATGCTGCAAGACACACTCAAATCCATCGTGGCAGCGTTTGCGGCGGTAGGCGCTGGCTTGCTGTTTTTCTGGCAACAGCGCAACCGCCGCGACGGCCTCAGGTGGCACGCCATCATGTGGTTGCCGCTGGCTTTGACGTTTTACGCGCTGGGCAGCATGGTTTGGTCGCACACATTTTTAGGCGGGGTGGAGGCGATTCGCTGGTTCATCTTCAGTCTTATTTTGTGGCTGGGTATCAACACGCTGTCACGTGGCCGAACCGATTACTTGCTGGAGGGTATTCACTGGGGTGCGGTGGTTGCCTCGCTCTGGACAGTGCTGCAGTTTTATTTTGACTTCACCTTTTTTCCACAAGGCCCCAATCCAGCGTCGACCTTTGTCAATCGCAACTTCTTTGCGGAATTTGTGGTGTGCACGTTTCCCTTTAGTGCCTACCTGTTGGCGCAGTCCAAGGCATCATCCCGCATTGCCGTGATGGCATTTACCCTTGGGTTGAATATTGTTGCTTTGATGATGACAGGCACGCGCGGCGCATTGGCGGCTATGTGGGTTTTGATGGTGATATTGCCATTGATTGCTGTTGTCTTTCGTAAGCAGTTCGGGTTTTTCAAATGGGACAGCGGGCGCCGAATTCTCGCCTGCGGCGTGCTTTTTGCGACCGTCTTGACCATGGGTTTGGTTAAGTCAGGCAACCCCAAAGTTATCGCCGACCGAGCTGACTATGGAAACCTGACAACCGCCTTCGACATGGCCTTTGCCCGCACCGCCACTATCAAAACAACCGACGGCTCTCTGGGCATTCGCTTCATCATGTGGAAGGCCACCGGCGACATGATCAAAGCCAGGCCGCTGTCGGGGGTGGGGGCAGGTGCTTGGGAGGCCATGCAGCCTTTGTACCAAGCCGCAGGCTCGCAGCTAGAGACCGACTATTACGTTCACAACGAGGTGTTGCAGCTTTTGGCTGAGTACGGCCTGACGGGTTGGTTGTTCTTGTTGCTGCTGACAGCTTACTTGTTAACCGCTGCTTGGAAAACACTGAGAAACAAGACACCGGAAGGCTTGACTGAGGCACCGCTACGTGCCATTGCGCTGGCCAGCATGTTTGCTTTTTTGATGGTCAGCAACATTGGCTTTCCGTGGAGGCTGGTAAGTACGGGCTGCATGTTTGCCATGTGTTTGGCCTTGCTGGCCGCCTCTGATGCACGCTTGTCGATACGCGGCCCATTGGCGGCATCGCGTATTTCTTGGCGTGGGGCATATTCACAGGTGATGGCCGTGTTCATGATGGTCTGCCTGGCACTAACGGCTTACATCAGCCAGCAAGCGGCGGCGACTGAAAATAAAATCGTCAGCGCTGTCAAAATGGCCTTAACCATCAGCCAGTCGGGCGACGTCAACAACCCGAAATGGGACAAGACGAAAAAAGAAATGTTGCTACTGGCCAAAGACGGCATAGCGATCAACACGCACTACCGCAAAATCACCCCGATGATTGCCGACGAGCTTGCCAAATGGGGTGACTGGAAGAATGCCGTCTGGGTGTGGGAGTCCGTTATCGTGTCTCGGCCTTACGTGGTGGCCCTGATGAGCAACGTGGCCCGGGGGTACTCGCAACTGGGTAACAATGAAAAAGCCCTTGAGTTTTTAGCCAGATGTGAAAAGCTTCAACCGAAAGCGGTGTCGGTACGCTCGCTCAAGGTGATATTGATGAGCCGCAGCGGCAAAGAGTCTGAAGCTGCGTTGTTGGCCAAGCAGTCAATGCAAGAAGGTATTGTTGACTACGACTTGCTCAGCGCCGCACATGTTTTGGGCATGCGCAAGAGCGATTTCGACATGGCGATTAAGGGCATGGAGTTAAGAAACAAAGACTGGCCAGCCAGCCGCCCTGACGGCTATTTGAAGTTGGCTCAAATTTACACAAGTTACAAAAAGGACGACGCCAAAGCCGCCGCTGCCTACAAAAGTGCACTTGAAGCAACGCCTGAAAAAGACCGTGAAGCACTGCGTAAGCAGATTCCAGGGCAATTTCTTGCCGGCCTTTAACGGCAGGACGTCAAATATCTTCTAGCAAGGGGTAGGGCAGGGACAGTAGTTGCAATACGTCGCCCGCAGGATTGCCCAGGGTCAGTGTTCCTCCCAGCGCTGCTGCTGTTTGCATTGACACAATAGCGTCAAACCCGCTTGAAGGGTTGGCAGCGCAGGCAGCCACAAAGCCGCAAGCTTGTTCGCTATCGCCTGAATGGAACACCTCTTGCCCCACTTCAGGCTGGCCCGTGCCGTGCACCACATAAGCGCGACGCTTTAACGTTCCCCTGAACTGGCTGCGTGCCACCACTTCCTGGCCGGGGTAGCAACCCTTTTTAAAGCTCACACCGCCGACGGACTCGTAGTTCAACATCTGCGGCACGAACGACTCAAAAATCGGCAGCGTGACCATCGCAATGCCAGACTGCACCTCCAACCACATCCAAACGCTCGGTGGCAGTGCGTAGCCAGCAGGTAGCGGCGTGCCAAGAGGTGCGCACCACAACGCCCGTTGAATGCCCGCTCCGGGATACAAAATTACCGTGGTTTGACCTTCAAAATCGTGCTTAGCCCAGGTATTTATTGCGCTACCAGCTACTAAAAGCGTAGCATCTCCGGCCAGGCCACGCAGCAGTACATCGGCGCTAGCGTCCGTTAGTTTGACCTTGGCGCGCATCACAAACATGCTCAGGCGCTTGAGTGTTTGGGCCAAAATGTCAGCGCTGCAGACCAGCCAAAATTCGTCCGCCCCGTCGTCATTTTTGCGTTTGATCACCACAAAGCTGGCCTGCATACGCCCCTTAGCATTGCAAAACGCCGCCAGCCGGGCGGTGTCAAACCCCATGCCGACCACGTCTTGCGTTAGCTGGCCTTGCAAAAATGTCGCGGCGTCCACGCCAGTTGCACGTATCACGCCCAAATGGCTAAGCGGTGTGACGCCTGAAATCGTCAAAAGCAATGGGTTGGGTGCGAGTGTCGTCATGGGCTGAATTATCATCGTTGATCGAATACATAGTCACCTGGGTTGCGATGCGTGGTTTTACAAGATTGTTGACGGTTTTGCTATTGGCCAGCGGCTTGGGCCTTGGCGTCAGCGCTTGGTGGCTTTACAGCCCGATGGCGCTGAATTTGCCGGCGGGCAGCCCGGTGCTTGACCTGGAGATTGAACCCGGCACCCGCGCGGCGCAGGTGGCTGAGGCCGTAGTGGCCAGCGGCGCTCAGGTCAATCTACAGCTGCTGCGGCTCTGGTTTCGCGCCTCTGGGCAAGCCCGGCAAATCAAGGCGGGCAGCTACGAAATCACCCCAGGCAGCACGCCGCGCAGCTTGCTCGCGATGTTGGTGCGTGGCGACCAAACCCTCAAAAGCGTCACTTTGGTAGAGGGTTGGACTTTCATGCAGGTACGCGCTGCGCTACAAAAAGCGGAGCTGCTAGCGCCCGATTCATCTGGGCTACAGCCTGAAATGATCATGCAAAAGCTGGGCAAGGCGGGTATTCACCCCGAAGGGCGCTTTTTTCCCGACACCTACACCTATGCCAAAGGATCCAGCGACATGGCAGTTCTCAAACGCGCCGCCAAAGCAATGGACAAACGGCTAGACGCCGCCTGGGCGCTGCGCGGCCCAGACACACCGCTGACAACGCCCGAGCAGGTTTTGATTTTGGCCAGCATCGTTGAAAAAGAAACCGGCAAGCCCAGCGACCGGGCGCAAATTGCCGGTGTGTTCGCCAACCGGCTGCGCATTGGCATGCGACTGCAAACCGACCCGACGGTGATTTACGGCATGGGCAGTGCATTTGACGGCAACATCACAAAGCGTGACTTGCAGCTAGACACCCCGTACAACACGTACACCCGCGCTGGCCTGCCGCCCACGCCGATTGCCATGCCGGGCAAAGCCGCCTTGCTGGCGGCGGTACAGCCCATGCCCACAAAAGCGCTGTACTTTGTAGCGCGGGGCGATGGCACGAGCCAGTTCAGCGCCAATCTTGACGATCACAATCGCGCCGTTAACAAATACATTCGAGGCCAATAGGCATGCACAAACCAGGACTTTTCATCAGCTTCGAAGGCATAGACGGCGCGGGCAAGTCCACCCACATCAGCGGCCTGGCCGATGCTTTCAAAGCCGCGGGTCAAACTGTCACGTTGACCCGCGAGCCAGGGGGCACGCCGCTGGCAGAAAAGTTGCGAGGCATGGTGCTCAACGATGCGATGGACTCGTTGACTGAATCGCTCTTGATATTTGCCGGCCGTCGCGACCATGTGGTCAATGTCATCAACCCAGCTTTGGCACGCGGTGATGTTGTGCTGTGCGACCGTTTTACCGACGCCACGTTTGCGTACCAGGGTGCAGGGCGCGGCTTTGACTTAGGTGTTTTGAGTACGCTTGAAAACTGGGTGCAATCCAGTAGCGGCCACGTGTTGTTGCAACCCGACTTGACGGTATGGTTTGACTTAGATCCTATTGAGGCTGCAAAGCGCCTTGCTGGCGCCCGCGTACCAGACAAATTTGAAGCCCAGCCGGTTGAGTTTTTTAGCCGCGTGGCGCAAGGCTACGCCGACAGGCAGCGCATCGCCCCGGAGCGTTTTGCACGCATTGACGCCAGCCAATCACGTGACGCCGTGTGGCTGGCTGTTTTAGCCGCCGTCAGCAAAAAGGGCTGGTTATGACTAACCCTGACCTGGCCCCGTGGCTGCAAACCCAACTAGAAAGCCTGCTCAACCAACGCGGGCACGCCTGGCTGCTGGCCGGCCCGTCAGGGTTGGGGCAGTTTGACCTGGCGCTGGCATTGGCTAAAGCCTGGCTGTGCGAGACCCCGACACCAAAGGGCGCATGCGGCGTTTGTGGCAGTTGCCATGCTGTTGATGTGCACACCCATGCTGACCTGGCGATGCTGATGCCTGAGCTGTTGACGTTGGAACTAGGCTGGCCATTGGACGAAAAGACCCAAAAAGAACTGGACGACAAAAAGCGCAAGCCGAGCAAAGAAATCAAAGTCGACGCCGCGCGCGACGTCGTGTCATTCACCCAATTTACCCGCTCGCGCGGCACAACCAAGGTGGTGCTGGTGTTCCCGGCCGAGCGCATGAACGGCATCACCGCCAACACGCTGCTCAAAACGCTAGAAGAGCCGCCGGGTGCGGTCAAGTTCATTCTGGCCACCGAGGCGGCCCACCAGCTGCTGCCCACCATACGCAGCCGCTGCCTGGGCCACACCATGACCTGGCCAGGTTTTGACGAAGCGCTGGCGTGGCTACAGGTTGCCAGCGTGCAAGTGCAGGGCGACGACAAGAAAGCCGTTAAATCGACCTTAATGCCGCCCGCAAAGGCTGACTTGAGCACTCTGCTTACCGCAGCCGGTGGACGCCCAGCCGACGCTTTGGCCTGGGTGCAAAGCGGCCAGGCAGCCGCCATGGCGCAAAGCTGGCAAGCCCTGCCTAAAGCCTTGGCCAAGGGCGATGTCAGTGCGCTAGACGGCATGTTGCCAGCACAGGCAGTTGATGCCTTGCAAAAGGTTTGCCATGACGTCTGGGTAGTCAGCTCTGGCGGCCGGCCACGGTTTTTTAACGCGATCGACCTGCCGGTGCCTGCGGGGAGGTCGGGGACGTTCGCTCTGGCATCCTGGGCTAAAGAGCTGTCAACGACAGCGCGAACGGTAGAGCACCCTTACAACCCCGGCTTGATGCTGGAGTCTTTGGCCAGTCGGGCAAAGGTCGCGCTGAACTCAAAATAAGTCCTACGGCTACAGCGTTAACGTGGGCCTGCCTATAAACTACCGGTATGAGCGCCAATCCACCCCCATCGCCTGCCACCGCCGCGTCGGCTCGGCCCAGTGTCGTCCAGCTGGCCATCAAGGAAAAAGCCGCACTCTATGCCGCCTACATTCCGCTGTTTAAAGAAGGTGGCGTGTTTATTCCTACCGCCCGCGAATACCATCTGGGCGCCGATGTGTATGTGCTGATGACCCTGCCAGACGACACCCAGCGCTATCCGATTGCCGGCAAAGTGGCATGGGTCACACCGGCTAAAGCCGCCGGCAACCGCACCCAGGGCGTGGGTGTGCGCTTTCCGAACGACGAAAAATCTCGCCTGCTTAAACTGAAAATTGAAGAAATTCTAGGTGCGCATCTGGCTTCAGATCGGCCCACCCAAACCATTTAGTTTGCTATTTATTAAGTAGCTGCTCGCGCACTATTTACCTGGGCTACAGCCACTTGCAGTACCCAAAAGTCATATTCTTGGTGCTTAACAGCGTTTTTCATGTTCACTGACTCTCACTGCCATTTAAGTTTCCCCCAGCTCAAAGCCGAGTTGCCGCAGATCAGGCGCGCCATGGCAGACGCGCAAGTCGACCGCGCCCTGTGCATTTGCACCACGCTGGAGGAGTTTGAAGAGGTTCACGAGCTGGCCACCACTTATGACAACTTTTGGTCCACCGTCGGCGTGCACCCTGACAATGAAGGCGTTTTGGAGCCTACTGTCGATGACCTGGTCCAGCGCTCAAAGCTTTCCAAAGTCGTCGGCATTGGCGAAACCGGTTTGGACTACTTTCGCCTGGGCGAGCGAACCATCGCTGACATGCAATGGCAACGCGATCGTTTTCGGGTGCATATTCGGGCGGCTTTGCAAGTGCAAAAACCGCTCATCATCCACACCCGCAGCGCTTCAAGCGACACGCTGGACATTTTGAAGTCCGAAGGTCAAGGCAAAGCAACGGGCGTTTTTCACTGCTTTACCGAAACGCAAGAAGTAGCCAAGGCCGCGCTTGACTTGGGTTTTTACATTTCGTTTTCTGGCATTTTGACTTTTAAAACCGCGGCCGACTTGCGCGACGTTGCTCAATTTGTACCGCTGGATCGGATCTTGATTGAGACCGACAGCCCCTACCTGGCACCTATCCCGTACCGGGGCAAAACCAACAATCCGTCGTATGTGCCGTATGTTGCCAAGCTGATCGCCGAGCTCAAAGGGCAAAGCGTTGAGGTCATTGCCAACGCTACAAGCCGCAACTTTGACCGACTCTTTACGGATGTTGCACCGAGTCTTTGCGTCTACCCATTTCAGGAGTGGCATGTTCATGTATTACTTTAAAAAAACTCTATATCTATATGTTTTAATTGGATATAGTCTCGCCAACGCGGGGTCCTATGACGACTTCTTTGCGGCTATTAAAACCGACAATGCCGCCACAATCTCTGGTTTGCTGGCGCGTGGGTTTGACCCAAACACCTTGGGTCCTAACGGCCAACTCGGCCTGATATTGGCGCTCAAAGAGCCGTCGCTCAAAGCGGCGCAAGCCTTGGTCAGCTCGCCAAAAATCGACCTCAACCAGCTGAACGCCAGCGGTGAGAGCCCGCTGATGCTGGCCGCCCTCAAAGGCGAGTTGGACCTGGCCGAAAAAATGGTTAAAAAAGGCGCGGACGTCAACAAAACCGGCTGGACACCACTGCATTACGCCGCCAGCAACGGCCATGTGGCGGTCATCAAATTGCTGATTGAAAACTACGCCTACATCGACGCCGAATCGCCCAACGGCAGCACGCCGCTGATGATGGCCGGCATGTACGGCAACCCGGAGTCGGTTCAACTGCTGCTAGACGAAGGTGCCGACCCGCTTGTTAGAAACCAGCAAGGCTTGACGGCTCTGGAATTTGCTAAAAAGGCGGAGCGCGCGGAATCCACAGCGCTGCTGGAAAAGGTGACGCGTAAAAAACGCGCAACTGGCGCCTGGTAAACGTTTTATTCATCGTATTGCGACGCGGCCGGCTCGCTTTGGTGGCCAAGGTGGCCCGCGTTGCGGGTAAAGTCGACGAGTTCACAACTCTACATTTAATTTCGACATGACACTCACCACCACAGCCTCCGGCCTTCAGTATGAAGACACGCTTTTAGGCACAGGCGCTATTGCCAAGGCAGGCCAAAACGTCAGCGTGCACTACACCGGTTGGCTGTATGCCGATGGCGTCCAAGGCGCAAAATTTGACTCCAGCAAAGACCGTGGCCAGCCGTTTCAATTCGCGCTGGGCGCAGGGCAGGTCATCAAGGGCTGGGACGAAGGCGTGCAGGGCATGTCGGTGGGCGGTACGCGCCGCCTGGTCATCCCTGCCGATCTTGGCTATGGCGCGCGCGGTGCGGGCGGAGTGATTCCGCCCAATGCAACGCTGCTTTTTGAAGTGGATTTTTTGGGCTGACTCCAACCTAACTTGTCTCGTCCACCGAAGTGCCCATGATTATTACGAGCCTGCTCGATACCGATCTGTACAAGTTCACCATGATGCAGGTGGTGCTGCATCAATTCCCGGGCGCGGAGGTCGAATACCGCTTTAAGTGCCGCAACCAGGGCGTGTTGGCCCCGTACGTGAATGAAATCCGTGAAGAAATCCGCGGCTTGTGCAGTTTGCGGTTTCAAGATGCCGAGTTGGCCTACTTAAAAGCCATGCGGTTTATCAAGCCGGATTTCATTGATTTTTTAGGCATCTTCAAGCTTAACGACAAGTACGTCAGCGTCACGGCCCTGCCCGGTGGCGAGATCGAGGTGTCGATCAAAGGCCCGTGGCTGCACACAATTTTGTTTGAGATTCCGGTGCTGGCCATCATCAACGAGGTGTACTTTCGCAACACGCAAAAACAACCCGACCTGCAAGAGGGCCGCGCCCGCCTGACCACCAAAATTGCGCTGCTCCAGGCCAATGGCTTGCAGGCCTTAAAAATTGCTGACTACGGCACACGCAGGCGATTTGGCAAAGTTTGGCATGAGGAGGTGCTGCGCACTCTGAGCAACAAACTAGGAACCGGGCCAGGACAGGGTAAAAACGCCAGCGTTTTGGGCCAGTTTGCTGGGACCAGCAACGTGCTGTTTGCCATGAAGCTGGGCCTGACGCCGCTGGGCACCATGGCGCATGAATACCTGCAAGCCTGCCAGGCGCTTGGCCCACGCCTGCGCGACAGCCAGGTGTTTGGTTTTGAATCGTGGGCCAAAGAATACCGGGGTGATTTGGGTATTGCCCTGTCCGACGTGTACGGCATGAGCGCTTTTTTGCGCGATTTCGACATGTACTTTTGCAAGCTGTTTGATGGCGCACGTCATGACAGCGGCGACCCGTTTGAGTGGGGCGAACGCATGATCGCGCACTACATTCACAACCGTGTGGACCCCAAAACCAAAACCCTGATTTTCAGCGACGGCCTAACAGTCCCGCGCACGATTGAGCTGTATCAGCAGTTCAAGGGGCGTTGCCAAGTGGCCTTTGGTATTGGTACCAATTTAACCAATGACCTTGGCTACGAGCCGCTACAGATTGTGATCAAAATGATCCGCTGCAATGGCCAGCCAGTTGCCAAACTGTCCGACACGCCATCAAAAAACATGTGCGACGATGAAAAATATTTAGCCTATTTGCGCCAGGTGTTTGAGATTGATCAGCCGTGAGCTTGTTGCTGCGCTGCGCAGTTGTTGCGCTCGCCACGCTAGTTTCAGCAGCAGCAAATGCAGCTGACTTTGATGGCTCGCAGTTGGGTGTGGTTTGGGCTATTCCTTTTGCCGGTATTTTGCTGTCGATTGCCTTGATGCCGCTGGTGGCACCAAGCTTTTGGCATCACCACTTCGGAAAAATCTCTGCTGGCTGGACGCTGGCTTTCTTCCTGCCGTTTGCTTATTTTTTTGGTGTGCAGGCAGCAGGTGCTAGCCTGGTACACGCCATGCTGGCTGAGTACATTCCGTTTATCGTGCTGCTTACCGCGCTGTACACGGTGGCTGGCGGCATCTACATTCGCGGCAATTTGCACGGCAGTCCAGCACTTAATTGCGGCTTGCTGACAATTGGCGTGGTGCTGGCCAGTTTTATGGGCACCACGGGCGCATCCATGTTGATGATTCGCCCGCTGATTCGGGCCAACGACAACCGCGTGCACAAGGCGCATCTGGTGGTGTTTTTTATTTTTCTGGTCAGCAACGTTGGTGGTTCGCTCACGCCGCTGGGGGATCCTCCGCTGTTCCTTGGTTTTTTAAAAGGCGTTGATTTTTTCTGGACGGTGCGCTTTATCTTTCCCGAAACACTGTTTTTGGTGATAAGCCTGCTGGTTATTTTTTACGCCATTGACCGCCATTACTTTAAAAAAGAAGGTGTGCTGCGCATTGACCCCACACCAGACACCGGCCAAGTTGGTTTTGATGGCGCGGTTAATTTCTGGTTACTGGGCGCCGTAGCAGGCTTGGTGCTTATGAGTGGGGTGTGGAAATCAGCGGTAGCTTTCAACGTGGCTGGCACGGTTGTTGGCTTGCCCGGCCTTGTGCGCGATGTGGGCTTGGTGATCATCACGTTTGTCTCGCTGCGCATCACCGCCAAAAGCGTTCATGACAGCAACCAGTTTTCTTGGGCACCGATGAAGGAAGTCGCCAAGCTTTTTGTGGGCGTTTTCATGACCATCATTCCCGTGATTTCGATGCTCAAAGCCGGAGCCAACGGGCCATTTAGTGCCGTCGTTGCCGCTATTACCCGGCCTGACGGCTCGCCTGACCCAGCCATGTATTTTTGGGCGACTGGACTGCTGAGTTCACTGCTAGACAATGCCCCAACCTACCTTGTGTTTTTTAACACGGCAGGTGGTGACCCCAGCGTGTTGATGGGCACGCTGGCCCCCACGCTCGCGGCTATTTCAGCGGGTGCGGTGTTCATGGGGGCTAACTCCTACATTGGCAATGCCCCCAATTTGATGGTCAAAGCTGTTGCAGAAAACCGGGGCGTGACCATGCCCAGCTTTTTTGGCTACATGGCCTGGTCGTGCTGCGTATTGATTCCGCTTTTTATCATCATGACGTTCATTTGGTTCAGGTAACTTTTGTATGACAAACATGACAAATATGACAAGACCCAAGATTCTTATTACTCGAGCCGTTTTTCCTGAAGTCATTGCCCGGCTTGCACAATATTTTGAAGTTGAATCCAACCCCACAGATGACATCTGGACCAAAGCCCAGTTCATTGAAAAGCTGCAGGGCAAACAAGGCGTTTTCACCACCGGTGGCGAGCGCATCGATGTAGACGTGCTCAGCGCCTGCCCGGAGTTAAAAATCTGCGCCAACATGGCTGTGGGTTACAACAACTTTGACGTGCCCGCCATGACGGCCGCAGGCGTGCAGGCCACCAATGCGCCTGACGTGTTGACACAGACCACCGCTGACTTTGGTTTTGCGTTGCTGATGGCCACGGCCCGGCGCGTGACTGAAAGCGAACATTACCTGCGCGCTGGCAAATGGACCAAATGGAGCTACGACATGTTTGCGGGTAGCGACATTCATGGCAGCACATTGGGTATTTTGGGCATGGGCCGTATCGGGCAGGGCATTGCAAAGCGCGGCGCGCATGGCTTTGGCATGACGGTGACTTATCACAACCGCTCACGCTTAAGCGATGAGCTGGAAGCGCAGTGCAAGGCCAGCTACGTCAGCAAAGAGGACTTGTTAAAAACCGCCGACCACCTGGTGCTGGTGGTGCCCTATTCAGCGGAGTCGCACCACACCATTGGCGCTGCTGAACTGGCGCTGATGAAGCCGACTGCCACGCTGATCAACATTGCGCGCGGCGGCATCGTGGACGATGCAGCGCTGGCGCTAGCACTGCGTGACAAGCGTATTGCTGCAGCCGGGCTGGACGTGTTTGAGGGCGAGCCTACAGTACACCCCGATTTGCTGACCGTGCCGAACGTCGTGCTAACGCCGCACATTGCCAGTGCTACGCTACCCACTCGTTTGGCCATGGCTAACCTGGCGGCTGATAACCTGATTGCAGTGTTGACCGGAAAACGACCGATTTCACCCTTAAATACGCCTGTAACCCAATGAAATAGTGGGCAAGCAGCTCTTTATTAAATAGCATGACTGAACTCGGATTTTATGCCGTACTGGCATTGTTGATTGTCAACGCGTTGCTTTTGCTGTGGCTGCTGTTTAGACCGCAGCACGACAACGGCAAAACAGAGTTGTTGGCGCTGATGAACGCCGGCAACGACAAAACCGAGCGCGAGGTGCGCCGCGAGATTGTTGACAACGGGCGCGCCAATCGGCAAGAACTGAGCACCACCTTCGCCACCTTTCAGCAGACGCTGACGCAGCAAAGCGCCGAGGCGATTCGCACCCAGAACACGCAAATTGATGCCTTTGGCCTGCAGCTCGCGTCGCTGCAAAAAACACTGTCTGACACCTTGACCATACAACTGCAGTCGGTCAGCGAGTCAAACGCGCGCCGCATGGGCGAAGTGCGCGAAACGCTTGAAAAACAACTCGCTCAGTTGCAAGCCACCAACTCAACCAAGTTAGATGAGATGCGTAAAACGGTGGACGAAAAACTTCAAACCACGCTGGAGACACGGCTGGGCGAAAGCTTTAAACAAGTCGCCGACCGGTTGGAGCAGGTGCACAAAGGCCTGGGTGAAATGCAAACCCTGGCGCAGGGAGTAGGGGACTTGAAGCACCTGCTGACCAACGTCAAAACGCGCGGTATTTTTGGCGAAGCGCAGCTGTCTGCCCTGCTGGAGCAGGTGTTTACCGTTGACCAGTACGCCGCGCAAGTCGCTACGCAACCGGGCAGCAAAAATACGGTGGACTTCGCTATCAAGCTACCGGGCAGGTCTGATGCGGGCGTGCCGCTGTGGCTGCCGATTGATGCAAAGTTTCCAAACGAAGACTACGAGCGCTTGTTAGATGCGCAGCAACGCGCCGACGTGCAGGGCGCTGAGGCAGCGGGCAAGGCGCTTGAAATTCGGATTCGGCTGGAGGCCAAATCGATCAGCGAAAAATACATTGCGCCGCCGCACACCACAGACTTCGCGATCTTGTTTTTACCTACCGAAGGCTTGTATGCCGAGGTGTTGCGCCGCCCGGGCCTGATGGAAAGCTTGAGCCGTGATCACCGCATCACGCTGGCCGGGCCAACGACGTTGTTGGCGATGCTTAACTCCTTGCAGATGGGTTTCAGAACACTGGCGCTTGAAAAGCGCTCCAGCGAGGTATGGCAAGTTTTGGGCGCGGTCAAAACCGAGTTTGGTAAGTTCGGCGACGTGCTGGCCAAGATCAAATCGAATGCCGAAACCATGCTCAACACCGTTAGCAGCGCCGAGCAGCGCAGCCGCGTGATGGGTAAAGCGCTGCGCAATGTAGAGGCGTTGCCAGAGCTGGATTCGGCGCGATTGCTGCCTTTGGATAAAGACACGGATTAGCCATGACTGGCCCTCATGTCGCCTGAGTTAGCTCGCCTGATCCTTGCGCAAATATGTATTCATGCTTGCATGGCCGGGATGCGCATGGCCGCGCCATTGCTGGCTTTAAAGCAAGGTTTTAGCGCGGTTGCGGTGGGCGTGCTGCTGGCACTGTTTGCCTTGACGCAAGTTTTTTTAGCACTGCCAGCAGGTCGCTTGGCAGACCGGCGCGGGTTAAAACTGCCCATCAGCCTGAGCGTTTTGGCGGCTTGTGGTGGGGCAGGCTTGGCGGCGGCTTTTCCGGTCTTTCCCGTTTTGTGCCTGGCTGCCTTGCTGACTGGTGGTGCATCGGGCACGGCCATCATTGCCTTGCAGCGTCATGTGGGGCGCATCGCCAGCGGCGGTACGCAGCTACGTCAAGTCTTTAGCTGGGTGTCATTGGGGCCCGCAGTGTCCAACTTTGTCGGGCCCGTGGCGTGCGGGTTGTTGATTGATCATGCCGGGCGTGTGCCGGCCGATGATCTTGGCTTTCGTGTGGCTTTTTTGTTTGTCGCACTGCTACCGCTGGTCAGCTGGCTGCTGGTGCAAACCACCCATGAATTTGTGCCGACAGTTGCGCCTGAAGCGGTGCCAGGGCAAATCAGGCCGAAGGCTTGGGACCTGCTGCGTCAACCGATGTTCCGGCGATTAATTCTGATCAATTGGTTTTTGTCATCCTGTTGGGATGTGCACACCTTTGTGGTGCCAATTTTGGGCTTTCAGCGCGGCCTGAGCGCGGCCAGTGTGGGCGCAATTTTGGGCGCGTTGGCGGTCGCTGCCACCGTCATTCGTTTGTTGATACCACTGCTGGCGGCGCATTTGAAAGAATGGAAAGTCGTCATGAGCGCGATGCTGGCAACCGCGTTTTTGTTTGGCATTTACCCGCTGATGCAAAGCGCCTGGGCCATGGGCGCTTGTTCTGCGGCGCTGGGTCTGGCGCTCGGTTCGGTGCAACCTATGCTGATGAGCACCTTGCACCAAATCACGCCACCAGCCAGGCACGGTGAAGCTCTGGCATTGCGCTTGATCACCATCAATGCGTCCAGCGTGGTGATGCCGATGTTGTTTGGCACGGTCGGCGTAGCCATGGGTGTGGCCAGCGTGTTTTGGGCAGTAGGTGCCGTGGTGGGCTTGGGGGCGCGCGCTGCGTGGTTACTTCAAGGTTCCGCCACGCAGCATTCTTAAATTTACAACTCGTAAAAGCCCTTGATGATGCGCCATGCCTCATGCGGCTCATCGACATAGTGAAACAGGTCCAGGTCTTTGGGCGAGATGGCGCCTTCTTCAATCAACACCTCAAAGTTGATCAGGCGCTTCCAGTAGCTTGAGCCAAAAAGAACAATTGGCAGCGGCTTGGATTTGCCAGTTTGTACGAGCGTGATGACTTCAAACAATTCGTCCAGCGTGCCAAATCCGCCAGGGAAGGCCACCAGCGCTTTGGCGCGCATTAAGAAATGCATTTTGCGCAGCGCAAAGTAATGAAACTTGAAGTTCAGCGACGGCGTGATGTATTTGTTGCCCGACTGCTCATGCGGCAACACGATGTTCAAGCCGACCGTGGGCGCATCCAGCTCGTGCGCGCCGCGGTTGGCCGCCTCCATGATGCCTGGTCCGCCACCGGTGCAAATAAACAGCTGCTCGGCCAACGGCAGGGCATTGCTGTGGGCCGCTACCAGCCTCGCAAACGCCCTAGCCTGGTCGTAGTAGTAGGCGTTGCGGGTGTGGCGCTCGGCCACCATCAACGCATCTTGTGCGTCCCGCAAGGCCAAAACGTTGGCGTCGTCGGCTGCATTTGATGCGGTGACCTTCGCCAGGTTCGCTCGCGCAGCGGCCAAAGAAGCACTTGCCGTTTCAGGTGCCGGGAAGCGCGCGCTGCCAAACACCACCACCGTGTTTTCAATGCCTTGTTCGTGCTGGCTCAGCTCGGGCTTGAGCATTTCCAGCTGCATACGAATGCCCCGCGTTTCGCGCCGCAGCAAAAACTCAGGGTCAGCAAATGCCAGGCGGTAAGCGTCTGCATCCAGCGGCTGCTGGTCTCGGGCATGAGCTTGCAGCTCAGCCCAAGCGTTGCTGAGGCGGCTGGCGGAGAGGTCTTGTGTTTGGTCCATGTCTAATTGTGAAGCTTGTGCAGGCAAATTAAAAAAGGGCTCCGACAGAGCCCTTTTTGCAGGAGTAATGGCGCTTTAAACCCGTTTGCGATATTCACCGGTGCGGGTATCGATTTCCACCACATCGCCCTGCGCTACAAAAATTGGCACGCCGATCTCGAACCCGGTGGCAATCTTGGCGGGCTTCAAAACTTTGCCAGATGTGTCGCCTTTGACGGCGGGCTCGGTCCAGGTGATTTCGCGATTAACGCTGGTTGGCAGCTCTACAGAAATCGCCTTACCGTCATAGAACACAACTTCAAGCTCCATGCCGTCTTGCAGGTAGTTCAATGAATCGCCCATGTTTTCAGCCTCGACCTCGTACTGGTTGTACTCACTGTCCATGCAGATGTACATGGGGTCAGCAAAGTAAGAGTAGGTGCAGTCTTTTTTGTCCAGCATGACCTGGTCAATCTTGTCGTCGGCCTTGAACACATTTTCAGTGCCAAAGCTGCCGATCAGGCTTTTGAGCTTCATCCGCACAGTGGCCGAGTTGCGCCCGCCGCGGCTGTATTCAGTTTTCAGTACCACCATGGGGTCTTTGCCGTGCATGATGACGTTGCCGGCACGTATTTCTTGAGCGATTTTCATAACTTGTGTTTGGATGAGCTGGTTGAGAAGCTTTGAGGAAAATGCAGTAGCGTTGCAGTGCAAAGCCTCTGATTTTAACGGTTTTTTAAGGCAAATTCGAGCAGGCCAGTGGTCAGGTCGCGCTGCCGCTCCAGCTGGGTGCGGTTGTTGGTTGCCATTTGCTGCCAATGCGCCATGTCCACCAGGGGCGGCAAAGCCTGGTTTGCCAAGCCGTTCCAGACCTGATGGAAAGCCCGCAACTTAGGCGAGGCAGCCAGCAGGTCCAAAAACGCGTCCAGCTTGGGGCCATGCGCGCCGTCGACTTGCGGGTAGATTTGCCACACGAAGGGCTTGCCCGCCCAGATCGCGCGAACTAATGAGTCTTCACCTCTTACAAAATTCAGGTCGCTGGCCCAAAGCAGGTGGTCAAATTCGATTTGGGTAAGCAGCGGTAAGTATGAAATTGATAGCTGCTTGCCCTGGCATTGATTGGGCTGGAGGTCAGTTTGATGGGTATGTCGAGGTGTTTTTGATGCTTTTATGACTTTCACGGCTTCAGTTGCGCGCCCAGCGGCCACCAGCAGACGCACTGGCTGGCCGTTGATTCCGTTTTGCTCTAAATCATCCAGCAATTGCGCTAGCGCAGGGGGTTCGTAGCAAAACAGGGACACCAAGGCTTCACCTTGCCAGTCAATGCCTTGGTGCTTGAGCCAACCCGCACGGTCAAAGTTTGCTTGCCTGCTAACCAAGCCGCGTTCACGCAGCAATCCGCCCGTCTCAAGCGTGAAGCCAGGGTAGTAAAACACTTTTTGCCAACCGGCAGCAAGCCCGCTGCCGACCAGACTCGTCAAACCGTGGCAGCGAGCCACGTAGCGTTCGGCTGACAGGTACTCAAGGTTGATCCAGAGCAGTTTTGAAGCATCATTTTGGCCTGTAGCCCAAGCAATA
>JAYWFR010000237.1:0-45557 GCA_043778695.1 Polaromonas sp.
CGGCATTGGCCGCAGCGCGCCTGAACTGCAGTGGGATTTGAACTACCTGCTAAAGCTCTGGACCGCGATTGACGGCGCCGGCAAAGGCGGCAAGGGCGCTTTCCTGATTTATCAGGAGTCCAGCCTGGTCATCCGCGCCATCCGCGACTACTTCAACAGCGACATCGGCGACATTTTGTTCGACACCGACGACGTGTACGAACAGGCCCGCCAGTTCATGGCCCACGTGATGCCCGAGCATGAACACCGCGTCAAGCGCTATCGCGACGATGCTCCGCTGTTCAGCCGCTTCCAGATCGAGCACCAGATCGAGTCGGCTTACGCCCGCACCGTGCAGTTGCCATCCGGCGGCGCCATCGTCATCGACCACACCGAAGCGCTGGTCAGTGTTGACGTCAACTCCGCCCGCGCCATCAAAGGCGGCGACATCGAAGAAACCGCCACGCGCACTAACCTGGAAGCCGCTGATGAAGTGGCGCGCCAGATGCGCTTGCGCGACCTGGGCGGCCTGATCGTCATCGACTTTATCGACATGGAAGAGTCGCGCAACCGCCGCGATGTGGAGAATCGTTTACGTGATGCGCTGCGCCAAGACCGCGCACGGGTGCAGTTTGGCACTATCAGCAAGTTCGGCTTGATGGAAATGAGCCGCCAGCGGCTGCGGCCTACGCTGAGCGAAGGCGCGTCTATTCCTTGCCCGCGCTGCGGTGGCTCGGGCCACATTCGCGATACCGAAAGCTCGGCACTGCAAATTTTGCGGATCATTCAGGAAGAGTCGCTTAAAGACAGCACGGCATCTGTGCTGTGCCAGGTGCCGGTGGATGTGGCGGCTTTCTTGCTGAACGAAAAGCGTTCTGAAATCAGCAAAATTGAAATGAAGCAGCGCATCAATGTGCTGATCGTGCCGAATAAAACGCTGGAGACGCCCAACTACCGGCTTGAGCGCTTGAAGCACGACGACCCCAGACTTGACAATATCGAAGCCAGCTACAAGATGGCCGACGACATGGAAGACCCGACCACGGTGACGCGCCGCAGCCAGGAAAAGCACAACAAGCAAGAGCCCATTATCAAAGGTGTGTTGCCCGACGCGCCTGCGCCGATGGCACCTAACAAGGCTGAAGTCAAACCAGAAGTCGCCGCTGCCAAAACAGCGCCTGCCCCTGCGCCAGTGCAAGCCGCAGCGCCTCAAGAGAAGGGTTTTTTCGGCTGGATCAAGGGTTTGTTTGGTGGCTCACAAACGCCAGCAGCGCTACCAGCAATGACTGCCAGCGACGCCAAGAAGGACGACCGCGAAGGCGATGCCAGGCGCGATGCAGCCAGAGATAGCCGCGGCGAGCGCGGTGCGCGTGATGGCCGCCGCGGTGGCCGCGGCAGGGGCGAGCGCAGTGACCGATCAGACGGCCGTTCCGAGGGACGAAGCGAAGGCCGCGCAGAAAGTCGCCCAGAAGGCCGAGGCAATGAGCGCCGAGAGCGCAGCCCGGAGCAGCGAGGCAACGAGCCTCGTGGTGACCAACGCAGTGAGCAGCGGATTGATCAACGCAGCGAGCAGCGGACTGACGGCCAGGAGCAGCGCGACCCCCGCCCACCGCGTGACGTGCGCGAGCCACGTGAACCCCGTGAAGGCGGCCGGCCAGAGCGCCCGCGCCGCGAACGTGGCGAACGAGGCATAGAGCAGCGCCCAGCCGTGGACGCCGCAGAGCAAGACATTGCCATGGCGAACAAAGCCGCGATGGCTGCAGCAACGGGCGGTGCGGCCATGAGCACTCTAGATGCTGGCCAAGAAGCCCCGCGCCGCGAGCGTGGTGAGCGTGGCGGTGAGCGTGGTCGCCGCAACGACCGCCGTGATGAGCCGCGTGATGAACAACAAAACGAGCGTCAGAATTTCTCCAATGCAGCATCTACTGAACCAGCAAACAGCCTGAATGTCAACGCAGCAGGCGATAACCAGCCACAAGGCGATCAGGCAAATTCAGGTGATGCAGTGGATCAGCGTGCACCGCGCGAGCGCCGCAGCCGTGACCGCTATGGCCGCGAGCGCCGTGAACGGGGCGACGGTAATGAGCGCATGGAAAACGGCGCTGAGCGTAGCGACAGTGGCGCTGAGGCACCTGCTTTTACTGACAATCCACCATCAAATGAGGCTGTAGCCCAAGTAAGCAGAGCGCTAGCAGCTCCTGAAACTGTAGCAACAGCAGTACCTGTGGTTGCCGTACCAGCCGCGCCAGCCGCAGCAGTTAAGGCCGTGGTAGCCCCGGCACCAGCAGTCAACACGCTGCCCAAGGTTGCGTCGTACGACTTGCCTTTGCAAGATTTGGCGCAAGTCGCGCAAGGCTCGGGCTTGCAGTGGGTCAATTCTGACGCCAGCAAAATCGCCGAGGCGCAAGCCGCTATCGCTCTTGAAGCCAAACCAGCCCACGTGCCGCGCCAGCGCCCACCGGTTGCAGTGGTGACCGAAGCGCCGTTGGTGCTGGTAGAAACCAAGCGCAACTTGGCTAACATGACGTTGCCGTTTGAAAAGCCAGCTGCTTAAAATTTAGCAGTAACCTAGCAAAGCCCGTTCACATTAAGAAGTGACCGGGCTTTTTTATGCCTGAGCTTGTGGCGAGCGTCGCAAGTGTCATAAGCGTCATAAGTGTCGCAAGCGTCATAAGTGTGGCAAGTGTCATATTTAACGCTCAGCGAGCCCGCAGCCGACGATCCTTGTGCCGCCCAGGCTCTTACCGCAATGCCGCCTGCTTGTACGCCTCAGCCGCAGCAGATGCGTCGTCACGCTGCTCAGCCAGCACTGCTAGCGCCAGCCACGCCTTGCGGTGCAGGCCAGCGTCTTGCAAGCCCAGCACCGCTAGAGCCAACCACTGCCGGGCCTTGCCCCACAGCTGGCGGCTCAATGCTGCCATGCCGGCCAGGTACTGCACGTTGGCGTCTCGCGGACGGGCGACTTGTGCCGTTTCAATCCGGGCCAGCCAAGCGGCGTCAAGCGAGTCCAGGCCGGGCTCCAGAGCACCAATCAGTTTGATACGCAGGCTATCTCCTAGCGCAGACCCTGACTGCATAGCGTGCTCCCAGATCAATAGCAACCAGCTACGCGCCATGGCCGCATCGCCGTGCAGCAGCATCAGGCGTGCGGCGGCGTGCACCACCAGTTCGGGCATGGCGCGCTCGCTGTCGTCAAGTAGACCCCAAGCTTGCTCTAGTTGCGCTGGGTCGTGCGCGTCACTTAGCAGTTCCAGCCCAAGGCCACGCACAATGCTTTGCGCCGCTGCTGTTGAAAAGGCCCGGTGTTTGGCCAGCAGGCGCGCGGTTTCCAACGCTTGTGCGGTTTGCCGCAGCTGGCGCGTGGCGCGCAGCTTCATGCGCAGAGCCAGCGTGCGCCTGTTGGCGCCTAGCGGCAACTGCGACAAGGCATTGAGTGCGGCTGCGGCGTCTTGGTCGTCAAGCGCCCAGCGAGCCGCGCGCAGTTGCACGCCTTCACGTACTTCTTGCGCATGGCGCGGCTTTGAGCTTTGCAGGGCCAATTGCAAATGCTGATCACGCAAGGCTTGGTTTTGCAAAGACTGCGCGCTTTCAGCCACCAGCAAATGGGCGAGCGACTGCAACTGGCTGGCACGAGCCGCGCTGTAGCCAGGCACTTGACGATCATCAAGGGCCAGCTGGGACAAGCTGGCCTCTTGCGTGATGGCATTTTGTGCCGACTTGGTGGCGCGTATGTAGCGCCCGGCCAACTGGTGCGCCAGCGCATCCATCAGCGCGCCGTACATGGCGCGCTCTTTTTGCTGGGCGCGCCAGGCTCTGGCCTGGCTGGGCAGTGTGGTAACGGCTGACAGCGCACGCAGCGCCAGGTAAATCAGCGTAAACAAACCCACCAGCAAAAAAACTGCGAGGTTAAACGACACATCAACCCGGTGCGGTGGCCAGAACACCGTCACCACGGCCTGGTTGTTGCCCGCAATCAAGGCGCTTGCCGCAGCAATTGCAAACAAGGCCAAAAGCCAAAAGGCGGCGCGCATGTTGACTGTGCTTCGTTTTAGCGGCCAGCCGCCGCGGTGCTGAGGGCGGCCAGCGTCTCATCCAGGCGCGGCAGCTCGCTGGTTTTGAGCTGGCTTTGTATTTGTGCCAGCAGCTGGATGGCCGCCTGGGTTTTACGCGAGCTGGGGTCAAAATACTTGGTCAGCCAGGCGTTGGCGCTCAGCAGATCAGCTCGCGCGGTGTCGGTTTGCCGGGCCAGCAAACCCAAGCGCGCATTGAGCAGCCGCAACTTGAGGTTTTCTCGCAAGAAAAACGACTGCTCAGGCGACAGCAGCGCTGCTTCGGGCTGGTCAATTCGGCTGACGCGCAGCAGCTTGCGAAACTCATCACGCACCGTGTCCAGCGCGCGGCTGCCCGCGGCTTGAAGGCGCTCTTTGTCAAGCCATGACAACATGTTGGCGTTGGTTTTCGTAAGCGGTGTGCTGGTTGGCGATGTGGGCGGCGTACCCCCGGGCCGCGTTGGGCTTTGCACAAATGCGTTGGCCACGGGCAGCTCATCGGCCATGCGCGTCAGCTCGTCGATTTTGATCATCAGCACCGGCACATCGGTCAGGCTGGCGGCTTTGATGCGCTCGGTATCTTTGGCAATGGCCCGCTGCAGTGGGTTTAGCCGGGGCTGGGCGGCACGCAGCAAGCGTTGCTCGCTTGACATGAGCGCTGCAATCAACGGCACAGCGCTGCCCGTCAGCTGCGCTTGCTGCTGGGCTAGCCGCAAGGCTGACTCAATGTCCACCACCAGATTTTCATCACGCGAGCGGGACAGGCTCTGCATCAACTCTTCCAGCTGGCTGCGCTGCAGGCTAACTTCGCTGATGCGGTTTTCTTGCAATGCCAGCCGCGCGGTCAGCTCTCTGGTGCTGTCTTGTGCGGCCTTGGCTAGGGTGCGCGCTTCAATCGCCTGCGCGCCTGAGTCCAGGCTGCGCTTGGCCAGCTCTTCCTGAATGTTGGCGAGTTTTTGCCACAGCAAGCTGCTAACGACCAAGGCCAATACGCCGACCGCTAGGACGACATAAGCCAGCTTTTTAGGCACCGCAAACTCGCGCGCCTTGCCAGCTGTGGCTGGCAGCTTGGCTGGCAAAGGCTCGAAAGGGGTATCGCTCATGGTGACTTTGATTCTATCGAGGCAAGTGCTTGCCTGATGTCGGGCAGCGCCGGGCGTGACGGCTGTACAACACCCCAACCGGCCGTCTGCAGTGCGGCTTCAATCCGCGGGTGGGTGGCAACAGCCCGCGCCTTGTGCCAGCTGACGTCTTTCAAACCTGCCTGGCGGGTTAGATTGGCCAACGCCTCAGAGCTGCTAAACAGCCAGACTGAGCCGTCCTGGCTGGCAGCCTTGGCCACCTCAAGCTGCGCCGCAGTCAGTTGCGGTGCGCGGCGCTCGTAGCTGCTGACCACGTCCACGGTGCTGCCCGCGCCTTGCCATTGCTGCGCCAACCAGTCGCGGCCAGTGCCTGCGCTGGCGTCCGCTGCATCGCCTTTGCCGCGTACGATCAGCACAGTGGCACCAACCCAGTCATGCGAGCCGATGACTTGCCACAGAGCTTCTGAGTCGAACTGTACGGCGTCTGCTGGCGGCGCGTCGATTTGGCTGGCAGGCACCCCAGCGGCCATTAACGCTGCCGCCGTGCCCGGGCCAGGGGCCAGCAGCCGCAGTGCTTTAGGCAGTGCAATTGCTATGGTATCAGGAGCTGTTAGCGCCCTATTTTCTTGAGCTACAGCCGTTTTTAATCCCTTAAATGCACTGAAAAAATTCTCGGCGGCATTGCCACTGACAAACATGCAAGCGGTGTAGTTGCTTAACCGGTCGCAAGCCAGCTGTAGCGCGCGGACATCGGTTGGGTTTGAAACGGCTGCAATCTCAATCAACGGCAGCGCCTGTGCAGCAAAACCGCTTTGTTTTAAATTGGCAACCCACACATCGGCGTCAGTTGCTGGGCGCGTGACAATCACACGACGCCCTGTACCGCGATTGACCATCAAGCCGCTGGATTGGCCGCCCATACCGCCCCACCGGCGCGCAGTTGCGCGGCTACCGCTTCACCCAGCGCCTCAGCCTCAGCAAACGTGTTGACTCTGGCGCTTTGCTGCGCATGCACCAGTGGCGAAATGGCCCCCAGCTCAATGCTGGCTGGGTCGCCCCAAGCCGCTTGGAGCAGCATGCCTTTGCCTCCGCCCGATGTTGGCCCGCGGGTAAAAGCCGCCAGTGGCATCGAGCAACTGCCGCCCATGGCGCGCGACACGGTGCGTTCGGCTGTTACGGCCAGCCAGGTTGGCATGTCGGCCAGCGTTGCCAGGTCTTCGAGCAAATCCGCTCTGTCAGCACACACCTCAATGCCCAGCGCGCCCTGCCCGGCTGCAGGCAGCATTTCTAGCGCAGCAAAGCTGGCGCGGATGCGCTCGGGCATTCCAAGCCGCTTTAAGCCCGCTGCCGCCAGCACAATCGCGTCGTACTGGTCTTCATCAAGCTTGCGCAAGCGGGTGTCCAGGTTGCCGCGCAGCGGTTCAATTTTCAAATCAGGCCGCAGAGCTTTGAGCAGCACCAAGCGGCGCAGACTGGACGTGCCCACCACAGCGCCGAGCGGCAGCTCAGCCAAGCTGGCATATTTGTTCGACACAAAGGCATCGTGCGGGTCTTCACGCGCCATCACGCAGGCCAATGCAAAGCCTTCGGGCAAATCCATCGGCACGTCTTTGAGCGAATGCACGGCAATGTCGGCGCGGCCTTCTTGCAAGGCGACTTCAAGCTCTTTGACAAACAGGCCTTTGCCGCCCACTTTGCTCAGTGAGCGATCCAATATCTGGTCGCCCAGCGTTGTCATGCCCAACAGCTCAACTTGCCATCCCAACTGCGCCTCTAACAGCGCCTTCACGTGCTCGGCCTGCCACAGCGCCAGGCGGCTTTCACGGGTGGCGATCACTACTTTTTTTACTGCTTTTTTTGCTGCAATATTCACTGTTGCGTCGTCCGTCGATTGCATGTCTGTCGCCTTGTAACCTATTTGTAATCATGTAGGGGAAGGTAATGCTAGCATGCAAGCTACTGCCTCAAGAGCTAAAAAAAAGCCAAAACGCATGCCTGATAAAGCCGCCAAACCCTCCAGCAAGAACAACGAACGCCCCCTGGTAGAAGACATCCGCCTGCTTGGCAGAATCTTGGGCGATGTGATTCGAGAGCAAGAAGGCACGGCCGCGTACGAGCTGATCGAACAAGTGCGTAAGTTGTCGGTTGCCTTCAGACGCGATGCGGATGTGGCGTCTGACAAGGCGCTTAAAAAACTGCTCAAAGGCTTGTCAGGCGACCAAACCGTCAGCGTGATTCGCGCCTTCACTTATTTCAGCCACCTGGCCAACCTGGCCGAAGACCGCCACCACATTCGCCGCCGCGCCATTCATGAGCGTGCTGGTGATACCCAAGAAGGCAGCATTGACGTGGCGCTAGCCCGCTTAAGATGGGCGGGTATTGCACCTAAAACCATAGCAAATACGCTGGCGCACAGCTTTGTGTCGCCAGTGCTGACTGCCCACCCGACAGAAGTGCAGCGCAAAAGTATTTTGGACGCCGAGCGCAACATCGCGCAATTGCTAACAGCACGCGATGCCATCTTGGCTGCGGCATTGGCAACCGCCGCCGTTAGCCCCGCACTGGCCGCCAAAGACGCACTCTCCCCACGTGAGCTGGCCGCTAACGTTGCGCAGCTGCGGGCCAGAGTGATGCAGCTCTGGCAAACCCGCTTGCTGCGCTTTACCAAGCTGACGGTAGCCGACGAAATTGAAAACGCCTTGAGCTACTACGAAGCGACTTTTTTGCGCGAAATCCCTAAGCTGTATGCCAACCTGGAGCGCGAACTGGGTGACTTGCCCGTGCACAGCTTTTTGCGCATGGGCCAGTGGATAGGTGGCGACCGCGACGGCAACCCGAATGTGAGCGCCGACACCCTGAATTACGCGCTGGGCCGTCAGGCAGAAGTTGCGCTGCGCCACTACCTGACAGAGACTCATTTGCTGGGCGGCGAGCTGTCAATGTCGGCCATGCTGGCAGGCGTTAACCCGGCCATGCAGCTGCTCGCCAACGCATCACCCGACACCAACGAACACCGCCAAGACGAGCCCTACCGCCGCGCCCTGACAGGCGTGTATGCGCGCCTGGCAGCAACACTTAAAGAGCTGACCGGTGGGGACGCAGCGCGCCACGCCGTCGCCCCACAAAACGCGTACGCCAAGTCTGAAGATTTTTTAGCCGACCTGCGCACCATCGCTGCATCACTGAAGGCCAATCACGGCGAGGCGCTTAGCGCCCAGCGCCTGCATCCGTTGATTCGCGCCGTCGACGTGTTTGGCTTTCACCTGGCCACGGTTGATTTGCGCCAAAGCTCTGACAAACACGAGGAGGTGGTAGCTGAACTGCTAACTACAGCGCGCATTGAGCCCGCGTACGCCACGCTGGACGAAGCCGCCAAGCGCGGGCTGCTCATGCGTTTGCTGAACGACGCGCGGCCACTGCGAGTGGTGGGTGCCGAGTATTCAGCCCACACACAGGCCGAGTTGGCAATTTTTGAAGCGGCGCGCACCGCACGTGCGCGCTTCGGAAAAGAAGCCATTCGCCACTACATCATCAGCCACACCGAAACCGTGAGTGACTTGCTCGAAGTGCTGCTGCTGCAAAAAGAAGTCGGCCTGATGAAAGGCTGGTTGACCCCCACGCTCGGCACTAACGTGTCCTCGCTGCCCCCCGAGGGGGAGCGGCCTTGCTTGGGGCGGCCCGGCGCGGCGGCCCTCGCGACGTGCGACCTTATCGTTGTACCGCTGTTTGAAACGATTGAAGATCTGCGCAACGCCGCGCCCATCATGCGTGAGTTCTACGCCTTGAGCGGCATAGCGCAGCTGGTCAAACGCAGCGGGGCAGAGCAAGACATCATGCTGGGCTATTCAGACAGCAACAAAGATGGCGGCATTTTTACCAGCAACTGGGAGCTGTACCGGGCCGAAATTGCTTTGGTTGAGTTGTTTGATGAACTAGCCCACTCTTTTAATATTCAGCTCAGAATGTTCCACGGCCGGGGCGGCACTGTAGGCCGTGGCGGCGGCCCGAGTTACCAAGCTATTTTGGCGCAACCACCCGGCACGGTGCGCGGGCAAATTCGCCTGACCGAGCAAGGCGAAGTGATCGGCTCCAAATACGCCAACCCAGAAATCGGGAGGCGCAACCTTGAAACACTGGTGGCCGCCACGCTGGAGGCGACGCTGCTGCAACCCACAAAGCCCGCGACGCCTGCGTTCTTAAAAGCCGCTGCCCTGCTGTCGTCCAGCAGCATGGCCGCCTACCGCGCGCTGGTGTACGAGACCCCCGGCTTTACCGAGTATTTTTATCAAGCCACACCGATACGCGAGATTGCAGAGCTCAACATCGGTTCACGCCCCGCATCACGCAAGCCAAGTCAAAAAATAGAAGACCTGCGCGCCATCCCCTGGGGTTTCAGCTGGGGTCAGTGCCGCCTGACACTGCCTGGCTGGTACGGTTTTGGCTCAGCTGTTGACAACATGCTGGCAGAAGGCGGTACGCCCGCCAAGCGCAAAGAAGCCACAGCCCTGCTGCAAAAAATGGTCAAGGAATGGCCATTTTTCAGAACACTGTTAAGCAACATGGACATGGTGCTGGCCAAAAGCGATTTGGCCCTGGCGTCACGCTATTCCGAGCTGGTCACGGATACCAGGCTGCGCAAAAAGATTTTCACAGCGATAGAGGCGGAGTGGCATCGCACCGTCAGCGCCTTGGCATTGATCACCGGTGAAAAGCATTTGCTGGCAGACAACGCGTCGCTACAACGCTCCATTCGCCACCGCTTTCCTTACATCGACCCGCTGCACCATTTGCAGGTAGAGCTGGTGCGCCGTTACCGTGCAGGCCAGGCCGATGAGCGCGTGCAGCGCGGCATTCATATTTCGATCAACGGGATTGCAGCGGGACTTCGGAACACAGGCTGACCGCGCAACGCTATTCGTTTGATAGCTGCTAGCGCAATGATTTATTGGGCTACAGCCGTATTTAATGCACTGCATCCAATCAAGCCGCCGCCTCAACGCTGCAGTAGTGCTTCACCAAACTCATCAGTTCCTCTTCAGGATAGGGCTTGCCCAGGTAGTGGTCTACACCGAGTTCTTTGGCGTATTCACGGTGCTTTTCAGCAATTCGGGATGTGATCATGACAATTGGCAAATCTTTCAGTCTGGCGTCGGCGCGAATATTTCGTGCCAAATCGAACCCGTCCATTCGCGGCATTTCAATGTCTGACAAGACGATCGACGGGCGTTCTTCTTGCAGCCGTTCAAGCGCCTGCAAGCCGTCAGCCGCCAGCACCACGCGGTAACCTTCACGCTGTAGCAAGCGCTGGGTTACCCGGCGCACGGTGATGGAGTCATCGACCACCATCACCAGAGGAATTTGCGGTACCGCTGGCACCAGCACTGATGGCTTGCCAGCGTCACCACCAGCGGCCTCAAGCATGTGGGGTTCTGCACTGTCGGCACTCAAAGCTCGGGCTTGTACGCCGTACACCGAAGCCAATGCCACCGGGTTGTAAATCAACACCACAGCGCCGGATGCCAGCACGGACATACCTGCCAAACCCGGTAGCCGCGACAATTGTGGCCCCAAGTTTTTAACCACCACCTCCTGGTTTCCCAACACCTCGTCAACGTGCAGCGCTACGCGCTGTGCAGCGCTTCGGAAGATGACGACCGACGTTGTTTTACCTTGCACCTCAGCAGTTTGACTGGATGACTGGAGCAATGCGCCTGACCAAAAGAAAGGAACGGCCTCACCCGCCACATCTAGCGTGCCAGTGTTGTAGGCTTGCTGGAGTTCTTTGGCAGCGGTGCGGCGCACCGTTTCCACCACATTGGCGGGCACGCCCACCGACAAATTACCGCTGCGAATCATCACCACCTGCGTCACGGCGGTGGTCAGCGGCAAAACCAGTTTGAACTGCGTGCCCTTGCCGCGGACGGTAACAGTTTCAATTCTGCCCCCCACGCTGTTCACCTCGGTTCGCACCACGTCCATGCCAATACCGCGCCCGGCCAGCTCGGTGACCTGCGCTGCGGTTGTAAAGCCCGGCATAAAAATCAAATTAGCAGCCTGTTGGTCGTCAATCATCTGGTCAGCCGACAGCAGCCCTGAGCTGATGGCTTTGTCGCGGATTCGGTTCAGGTCCAAGCCTGCTCCGTCGTCGCTGAACTCGACCGATACGTCGTTGCCTTCTTGGCGCAGGTGAACGGTGATCAAGCCTGCAGAGTCTTTACCCGCAGCACTGCGTACCTCGGGGCTTTCAATGCCATGAGCGACGCAGTTACGCAGCAAATGCTCGAACGCGGGTGTCATGCGGTCTAGCATGCCGCGGTCCATTTCAATCGTGCCGCCTAGCAGGTCCAGTTTGACTTGCTTGCCAGTTTCTTTGGACGCCTGGCGAACCACGCGGTACAGCCTGTCTGAAATACCTTCAAACTCCACCATGCGGGTTTTTAGCAGGTCACGCTGCAACTCGCGGGTTTGGCGCGCTTGGGCAATCAAATCGTCTTCAGTCGCTTCAACCGTGCGTTGCAAAGTACGCTGCACGGTTGCAACGTCATTGACCGACTCAGCCATCATGCGTGTCAACTCTTGTACGCGGGTAAAGCGGTCAAACTCTAGCGGGTCAAATCCAGCTTGCAACTCTTTGGCCTGCGCCAATCGCGACTGCATCTGCGTTTCAGCTTGCAACTCAATGTCGCGCAACTGCTGGCGCAAGCGGTTCAAGTTGTCAGTCATGTCACCAAGTGAGCCTCGCAGCTGATTCAACTCGACCTCAAGGCGCGAACGGGTGATCATGACCTCGCCAGCCTGGTTGACCATGCGGTCAAGCAGCTGCGAGCGAACACGAATAGACGCCGATGCCGCCTGCCGCAATGGCTGCATGGCCATCGTTTGCGGTGCGGGGATCAGCGCCTTGCCTGGCGCGCGAGGCGCTACCGCAGGGGCTGCGCCATCTAAAGACGGCTGGTCAGCTGCGTGCAGGCTGTCAGCTTGCACAGCCGGCAGATCAGCGACCGAATCCGGCGCGTTAGATACCGTTTTTGATGCTGCATCACGCGAGTCCGCCAAAGCAGCAGCTGGCGACGATACTGCCGCTTCAAAGGGCTGCTCGGCAGCCGCTGCATCAACTGAGCGAAGCGCATCCAGCATATGCTGCATGGCGTCGTAGCGCGTCAGCAAGGGTTCAAAATCTTGTGTGGCTGCGGCATCGGTGCCTAAAAACTCGATTTCAGATTCAATGCGGTGCGCCATTTCACCCAAGCGCAATGCACCGGCTAACCTGGCACTGCCTTTGAGTGTGTGCAGCGTGCGCAGCACTTCAAGCCGTGCGCTGAGGTTGTCTGGGCGAGCCGACCATTGGCGCAATGCACCACCAAGCTGAGGCATCAACTCAGCGGCCTCTTCATCAAAAATAGGAAAAAGCTCATCATCAATCGCGTCGACGGCATCAATTTCGTCGTCTGCATTGCCCGACTGCTGTACCACCGGGGCGACTGGCGTCGCGTGGAACGCAGCGACTGCAAGCGGTACGGGGACAAACGAAATCACTGGAGCTGAGACCGGCACAAAGACTGGCGCAAGCAATGGCGATACTGGTTCTGCCGCAGCAGCAACCAGCGGTTGGGCAATGGCTGCTGCGCCAATAGCAGACGCCGCAGCCGCTGCTAAAACGGCAGCGGATGGCAAGGTTGCACTTGACACTTCTGACGCTGAAGCAGCTGTGGGTGCAATGCTCGCCTCGGCTTTTTCCGAAGAAAAATCAAAGTCAGGCACATCAACAAAATAGTCAGCACGTTGCAAGCCGCCAAGTCCGCTCACTTGCCCGACATCAGATTCAAGCAAAGTGAAATCCAGCACACATAGTTTGGTAATTAACGCCGCGTCTGCATCTTTTAAGAAACCGGCAGCAAACTGGTGCAGCAGGCGACGAATGTCCTCAGCGGCGGCAACGAACAGATCGGCGTAATCAGCAGACGCTCTGGCTGAGTAATGCGCTTGCGATTGCAGCAGGGCATGTTCGAGTGCGCGCGCGATTTCAGACAACGATAAAAATCCTACCGTCGCTGAACTACCGGCCAGCGAATGCGCAAACGATACGGTCGAGTCGGCGATCGGCTCTTTGCGCTCCATCGCCCACTCGGACAGCTCTGCTAGCAATCGCCTTGACCATTCGTCTGCCTCGTTGAGGTAAACGTTGTACAGCGGTATGCTGATACGCAAATCACCAATGGTCTTAATTTGCTCGTCAATATTGGACAAGTTGTCTAACTGCGATGGCGTCGCTTGCAATGCCTGAGTCGGTTCAGAAACAGTGGTCGGCATCAAAAACTGGGCATCAAAGTCGTCTGCGGACAAATCCACCAGATCTATCTCGTCTGCCGTTTCGGGGTGCAGATTGGCCACTTGCGCAGCCTGCAATTCAAATGCATCGAGCTGCATTTGTAAAGCCTCGATCTCAAGCATCTCGGCCATTGCAGCGTCAACTTCGAGCGTTTGCGGTGGCTCTGGGTGTATGGCCGACACGTCGGTTGCAGGTGCAGATATGTCAGGCACCCCAGACAGTGCTGACAAGCTGTCAAAGTCGATGCCCGCGATATCCAACACCGGTTCAACCGGCTGCGCAGACACATATGAATCATCGAGCGACGCAGGCATTGTTAGCTGGCTGTCCTCCGCGAAGAAGTCAAAGTCCAGGTCCGCAACCGGGTGATCGGCAGGCGTGAGCTCGTTTACCGATAAAACGACTGTCTTGTCAAGATCAAGAACTTGTGGTGTGGAAGTTGCCGCGCTTTTGAGGACTTCAGGCGTTACCGCGAATTGCGCCGCAGCCACAATTTCAGGAAACACAAGGGCCACGAGGCGGCCGTCAGTGCGCATGGCTTCAGCACTGGTTCGGAAAGTCGCTGCACTCCAGGCCGTGTCTTGGTTGGCGTCAATATCACCCACCCAGCGAGAAAATCCTGCCAGGCTATCACTGGACAGCTGTAGCATGTCGTCAGTGGCGGGCTTTTGGTCTGCCAGCCAGCCGTTAAACAGCTGCTCCATGGCCCAGCCAGCTTCGCCAAACTCATTCAAGCCGACCATCCGCGCGCTGCCTTTGAGCGTGTGAAAAACGCGGCGCAAAATGGTTAGCTGGCTTACATCTGCGGCGTCAACTTTCAACAACCGAATTGCATCTGCGCCGTTGTTAGAAACCTCGCGCGCTTCTTCAAGGAAGATATCTCGCAGGTCATCTTCGTCAAAATCAGCAACCTCTGGATCACTGATGGGCATCACAGGGGCGGCGGCTGCAGTCGCGGCCAGTGTGTGAAGTGCTTGAGCCGTTGCTACCGTGTCGTGAGTCGACGCTGCCAAAGAGGCAGCGTGTGCGGTTTTTGCAAGCTCGCCTTGACCAGCCAACTCAGCGCGGGTTGCCAAAGTGTCAAGTTGGAACGTCAAGCTCTCGCTAGAAGCTGATGGCGCGCCACGCACCATGGCCATAACTTCTTTAGAAAGCGGGTCACTTGCCTCTTCCAATGAGGGGCCAACAGTTTTCACTTTTTCAGTACGGCCCATGAGCGGCCTAAGCTCGCCTTTGAGGTCGTCATAAACGAAGAGTTTTTTGGCCAGCACTGGCTGGTAATTGAGCATGTCAATCAAAAAGCTCAAAGCACCCAAGTTATTGCCGAGTTGATCAAAGGTACCGGCTGCACGGGCGCGTTCTTCGTCGATCTCGGTTTCCAACATTCGCTCCACACTGTCCCGCATGCGCAAAACCGCTTGGGCCGCTTGGTCCAAACCCAGCACCGATAACACGCCGCGCATCTGCGCCAGCTGGCCAGGCACGCGCGACAGTACAGTTTTGTCTTTCGGATTTCGAAAAAAAACATCAAGCGATTTTTCAAGCTCGCCAAGGGAGACCCTTAACTCACCGACCACACTGCCCATGGTTTGCTTATCGCTCACGCTGCGGTACAGCTCCTCCATCCAGGGCTCCAAAGGCAGAGCCGCGCCGCCGTTCTTGACGCCTTCCAGCCGCTCTGACAAGTGAAGGGTTCGGCCCGTCAACTGCGTGTCGTTTGGATCCAGGTCCTCAAAAGCCGCTTCAAGGTAAAGCACTGATGTGGCAACTTCCATTGCCAGCTCAATTGGCGGAGGCTGCGCTGAGCGCACCGTCACTTCAATGGCACGGGTTAGCGCCAGCGCAAGGGGTTCGCTGCTGGGGTGAAGTTTGATCAGGGAGTCACTGATCAAGCTAAATTGGTCGGCCACAGTTTTAAACTTGCTAACGTCGCCGGCTGACAATGAAGACCAAGTTTCCTTCGCTGACAAGATCCGCTTGCGCGCTTGCGCTAAAAGCGCCGGATCAAAACGACCGAATTGCACAACAGCATAGTCAACGGATTTATAACCTGAAAGGGCATAAACACCTCGCACGGAGGCCAGTATTGGCGCGTTGCTCGCTGGTGCCGGTTTGGCTTGCGCACAAAAAAACAGCAAATCATGTGCAAGTCGGTCTGAAATGCCAACGTCGCCTTTGCTCAGGCTGGCGTATTGCAGCAGCACGCGAGAAGCTGCGCGGCGTACATAAATGTCGGACGGCAACAAATCGTTGGCGAGAGCTTCAAAGTAAGCAGCGGCTATCTTCCAGAAAATTCTGGGCTGGTTGTCGTCTTGTCGGGCCGCAAAGCCCAAACTCAGCACGCTTAACTGGCCGGCGGCTTGCCCTGCTTGACCCTTCATGATTTGAAGCACCAACTGGTCAAAAGTCGCGCGCGCCTGCGCGTCGTAGTTTCTCGGCTCGCCCTTTGCCGCAAGGACTGGCTCTAACCACCGCCATTCATTGAGCCATAAATCTGCCGGATGAATCCGGTCGGCCCGCACCAGTTCCTGAACATCGCGGTATTGAGGAAACAGCGACACAGCGGATATCGACTTACCGGCCAGCACGCCTTCAAGGTACTCCGTCAACGCAAAACTGGCGTTTTCAATTTTCGAAGCGGCATCTTGGCTGCACTGCTCTGGTTGCTGCACAAACTTTTGCACAGCGGTTTCCATCGCCCTGAGAACCAAAGCCGGGCCAGACAACCCCACCATCTCAAGCGCGCCGACTGCCTGGTGAAGCTGCTGGCGCGCGATGCGCAGTTGGCTGGCGTCCAGGGTTGTGAGGTCAGAGCCTTTGGCGGCTTCTGCCTCTCTGACAAAACGCTTGAGCGCTTTGGCAGAGCCATCCAGTGACTTGCGCAGCTCGTCCAGAACCCAGGCTAGAGGCCCAAGATCATCAACGGCTGCATCGAGATCACCAGAACTCGATAGGGTGTCTTTGGCTTGCATGAATAACGGCCCAGTTCAGGAAACGATGTGATGCAGCAAATTCAAGCAATTTTGAATCGGGACACAGACTGGCGCAATTCCTCGGCCATGCGAGACAACTCTCGAACCTGTTGGGCAGTTGAACGCGTACCTTCACCGGTTTGCTCGGTCACCGCAAAAATGTGCTGAATGTTGTCAGCCACCACGTTGGCAGAAGCTGCCTCACGGGTTGCAGAGGTTGAAATTTGCTCAATCAGTTCCGCCAATCGGCGTGACACGCGGTCAATCTCTGACAGTGCCGTACCCGCACTGTCAGACAGCTTGGCCCCTTCAACCACGCCCTGGGTGGAACGCTCCATGGCGGCTACAGCATCTTGTGTGTCGGTTTGAATCGCTTTGACCAGTGCCGAAATCTGCCGGGTTGCATCGCCTGAACGTTCAGCCAGTCGCTGCACCTCCTCGGCCACCACCGAGAATCCTCGTCCGGCTTCACCAGCAGACGCCGCCTGAATGGCAGCGTTCAGCGCCAGCACGTTGGTCTGCTCGGTAATGTCTGAAATCAGCTCGGTGATCTCACCAATCTCCTGGGACGACTCGCCCAGCCGTTTGATACGCTTTGACGTTTCCTGGATCTGGTCCCGAATTGAGTTCATACCGCCGATGGCGTTTTGCACAGCCTGCAAACCCGACTCGGCAGCCGTCAAGGACTGCCGCGCCACTTGAGACGATTCTTGCGCCTGAGCAGACACCAGGTTGATTCGGGACGCCATGTCAAGCACTGACTGGCCGGTTTCACGAATCTCGCGCAACTGCTCGGTTGATGCGGCCAGCAGCTCGGTGGACGTACTCTCAACTTGGGCTGTTGTTTGCGCCACCCGAGTCGCCGTGTTTTGTACGTTCCCCACCAGCTGGCGCAACTCTTCCACGGTGTAGTTCACCGAGTCAGCAATAGCGCCGGTAATATCTTCCGTCACCGTCGCTTCTTGCGTCAAGTCGCCCTCAGCGACTGTTTGCAACTCATTCATCAAACGCAAAATGGCGGCCTGGTTGGCGTCGTTGACGCGCTTGGCATCTTGCTCTTGGCCGCGTGCTTCCAGCTGCTGCTTTTCAGCGACATCCTGACGTTTTCGACTGTCTTGGAGCTGGATTCGTGCGATACCTACAGCGCATAGCAAGCCGAAAAGCGCCGCCAGCGACAGTGCCAAAATTGAACCCGCACCCAAACCCGCTTGCCTGGACAGATTAAATTGCAGCTCTTCCAAATTCCGGCGCAGCGGTTCGCTGTCTGCAATGATCGATGCCTGCGCTTCACGCGCCGAAACCAAACCCTGCAAGTTACCCAAAATCGCACCTGCTTGAACGCGCGTTTGCTCGTACAGCGCCATCAATGCCTCAAGCCGCTCGCGAGTTTGCGGATCCTTTGAGCCCGCCAAACGCAGCTCGGGGCTGCCATCTTGCAATCCTTGGGCGATTTCTTTGAATGAATTTAAATCCTTACCCAACAAAAACACAGCTTCAGGGCTCACACCCTCAAGCGTTAAAAACTCGTTGGCTGACTTACCAATCCGCTGGGTCAACATCACCAGTTGTCCTGACGCAGAAATTTCAGCGGGAGCAGCGTTTTGCTGAAGCTTCAACGAAGATACTGTCTCGGCAATCTCCAATAAGTCGGACGATTGACGGTTAATCGTGCGCAGCGCGGTGCCAACCTGCGTCAAGATAGCTTGTTGGCCCATCACAGCGGCGGCGTTTTTCTCGGCGCGCTCCACCAGGGGCATGACTTTGTCAACATTCGGCTGCATCTCGTCAGCAACTGCTACCAACCCTGTCCCGCTGTCACCAGACTTCAAGCCACGAACTGTTTTAGCTAGCACGCCAGCGCTTTCTTTCACGTCTGCAAAAGCTGGGGCACTCCCCACCAACGCCTGGGACACTGACTTGGCCAATCGCTGGGACTGCATCAGCGAGTCGCCGGTTGCAGCAATTTCTTGGGTAACCACGCCAGCTTGACTCAGCGCTCGGTAGGCAACAACGGCCAGTACAAGAACCGAAATTCCTAACAAAATCAGCAGCGTACGTTGGTGTTGCGCCACCGTTTTGCTGCCTAAAACCGGAAGCTTGAGCAAATCGGGGTTGTCTGGCTCCGTCTCATTGACATCGGAGAACATGGCGCTTTGTGCGTAGCCGGTTTGGTCGTTTTCCTGTGACCGCACTGGATTGTTCGCGAAGGATTCTTGGGCTGCTGGAGCATCCTGCGGATTCATGATCCCGGTTGCAAACGGATCGACTGGCAAGCCTACTGAGCTCATGTCCATACTGTCTGGCGGAAGCTTGTTTTTGGGTTTAAACAGGTTTTGGATTTGTTCAATAACAGTCATGGAGAGCCTTCTCGAAAAACTTAGGTGCGCGTGTGGGGTACAGCCTAGGCGCTTATTGTTAAAAAGTGCGCTTGCTGCGCCAACACTTGAAGATTAATTTCCTGCCAGGTTTGTCCCGCCAAATCAATATATTGGTTCCCAAAAAACGCCGGCGCACCAACGGATTTTTCCGCGAAGTCGCCAAACGCTTCTTGATTTCGCAAGCCAGACAACCTGTCGATCAGCAAGGCGCAATTGACATCCAACCCGCTGTTCAAAGCGATCAACCTGGAATCTTTGCGCGCAAATTCGGTCTTGACAACAGCGGCCTGACCCGACACATAACTGGCTAAATCAACCACACCGTAGAGCCCACCGCGCAGATTGGCCACGCCTAAAAACCAGCTCTGCGTGTAAGGAACGTGCTGGGTAGCCACCCATGAAAAAATCTCTCCGGCTTGGGTCATGGGAAACAAGTATTTCTGCCCCGCCGCCTCAACGGCCAGCCAAGAAGGTGCTACACCTTGGGTACGTGCGACTTGAAGTCTGTCGGCCAGGCGGCTTTGCAGTTCTCGAATAGCTTGTCTGTTCGCCATGGTCTCTTTTCAGGAAATAAGCACTTGCTATCAGGTCAGCGCGTTGATTTTCGACATCAACTCTTCAGCGTTAACCGGCTTGGTGATGTAGTCCCGCGCACCTTGGCGCATGCCCCACACACGGTCGGTTTCTTGGTTCTTGCTGGTACACATGATGATGGGAATGTCAGAGTAAAGAGGATCTCGCGTGATGGCGCGCGTTAGCTGAAAACCATTTTGGCCGGGCATCACCACATCCATCAAAATAAGTTCAGGTTTTTCTTCTGCCAACCGACGAAAGGCGTCTTCCGCGTTCTCAGCGGTTTTTACTGAAAAACCGTTTTTGCCCAACAGGTCAGTCAGGTACATCAACTCTGTTTTTGAATCGTCCACCACCAACACTTTTTTGATCGCCATTGAATTGCTCCTAGTTGGTTGCGCCAAGTTGCTGAACTGTTTGAAGCAACTGGTCTTTGGTAAAGGGTTTGGTTAGGTACTCCTGCGAGCCCACCATGCGGCCCCTGGCCTTGTCAAACACGCCGTCTTTAGACGACAACATGACAATGGGCACGTCCGCAAACTTGGCATTACGTTTGATGATGGCACAGGTTTGATACCCGTCCAGCCGAGGCATCAAAATGTCACAGAAAATTAGATGCGGCTGATAGTCGTTGACTTTTGACAGAGCATCAAAACCGTCTTCAGCCAAAAGAACCTCATGGCCACCTTGCTTGAGAAAAATCTCAGCACTGCGCCGAATTGTGTTGCTGTCGTCAATGACCAACACCTTGAGTCCAGAACTGGTAATGCTCACTGTTTCAGCTCCTTTAGTTGAGTGATCAACGCCATCACAAAAGTCACGCTCATATCTCAATTGAAATCTGAGCAGGACAAACCAGTGGCGCTTAATAACGTTAAATTTGAACCATTTCGAAGTCTTCTTTGCGTGCCCCGCATTCGGGGCATACCCAGTTCATGGGAACTTGCGCCCAAGCTGTGCCTGCTTCAATGCCGTCGTCCGGCACGCCTTGCGCCTCGTCATAAATCCACCCGCAAATTAAACACATCCAAGTCATCGGTAGCGCTCCAGCTTAAATTGCCTTCACATAGAATGCTCGAGATTGTATCGACGCCGCGGGGCCTCATCGCTCTGAAGCAAAATCATCTCTCATGGCTAACCCCAGTTTTACGCACCCAAACCCACCCGATTTGAACGAAACCAGTTCCGACGAAGCTGACAGCCCGCCTTGCTGCGTCCTGACATTTAATGCCAGCGACCCAAGCGGGGCGGGCGGTTTGACGGCTGACATCACCGCAATTGCGTCTGCCGGCGGGCACGTGCTGGCAGTAGTAACAGGCGCGTACATGCGCGACACCGCCGAGGTTTTTGACCACATCAGCTTTGATGAAGAAGCCGTCAGCGAGCAAGCGCGCGGCGCATTAGAAGACATGCCTGTCAGCGCCATCAAAGTGGGTTTTGTTGGCGACCCTGAAAACATCAGCGTGATTGCGGAGATCGCCGCGGACTACGCCGAAGTCCCGCTGGTCGCCTACATGCCCAACCTGTCGTGGTGGGACACCCACAAAATTGATGATTATCTTGACGCTTTCAAAGAGCTGATGCTCCCGCAGACCACGATTTTGGTAGGCAACCACAGCACCCTGTGGCGCTGGCTGTTGCCAGACTGGGCCGGCGAGCGTAATCCGTCAGCCAAAGACATTGCCAAGGCTGCCGCACAATTGGGCGTGCCGTACACGCTGGTGACTGGTATTGCGCTGCCTGAACAATTCATCGACAACGCGCTGGCTACACCACAAGCGGTGCTGTACAGCGAAAAGTTTGAGCGCTTTGAGGCGGTGTTTTCAGGCGCGGGTGATACGCTGTCGGCCGCTCTCACCGCGCTGTTGGCCAACGGCCACGATTTGCAGGCTGCCACAGCAGAGGCGCTGACCTACCTCGACCAGAGCCTGAGTGCAGGCTTTAACCCCGGTATGGGTCACACCATTCCTGATCGCATGTTTTGGGCGCAAGCCGAAGACGGTCAAAACGCCGACACTGACGACTCACACCAGCTGACGCCTGCCGATGATGCAGATCAGGCAACCCCGCTGCAGCGATCTTTTTTTGACATGCCACCACACGGCACTACCAAACACTAAACCTGACTTCACATCATGACCACTATTGCCCCAGTCTCACGCAACGATGCCTTGTTCGACAGAGCCAAAAAATTGATTCCTGGCGGCGTAAATTCGCCGGTCCGCGCATTCAAAGCGGTAGGTGGCACACCGCGTTTTGTGCAGCGTGCCCAAGGCGCGTATTTTTGGGACGCCGATGGCAAACGCTATATCGACTACATCGGCTCCTGGGGGCCAATGATTTTGGGGCACGGCCATCCGGGTGTGATTGAGGCTGTGCAAAAAGCCATGATGGACGGTTTCTCGTTCGGCGCACCAACCGAGCGCGAGGTCGAGCTGGCAGAAGAAATTGTCAAACTCGTACCGTCGATTGAAATGGTGCGCTTGGTCAGCTCGGGCACTGAAGCCGCCATGAGCGCCCTGCGCCTGGCACGCGGGGCCACCGGCCGCAGCAAAATCATCAAGTTTGAGGGCTGCTACCACGGCCATACCGATGCGCTGCTGGTCAAGGCAGGCTCTGGCCTGGCTACCTTTGGCAACCCCACCAGCGCGGGCGTGCCGCCCGAGGCTGTGCAGCACACACTGGTGCTGGAGTACAACAACCTGGCGCAACTGGAAGAATGTTTCGCCCTGCATGGCAAAGAGCTCGCCTGCCTGATGATGGAGCCGATTTGCGGCAACATGAATTTTGTGCGCGCCACGGTGCCCTTCATGGCACGCTGCCGCGAGCTGTGTACCCAGTACGGCGCTTTGCTGATTTTTGATGAAGTCATGACCGGCTTCAGAGTTGCCCTGGGCGGCGCGCAAAGCTTGTATGCCGAATTGATTCCAGGCTTCAAGCCCGACATGACAGCCTTGGGCAAAGTGATTGGCGGCGGCATGCCACTGGCAGCTTTCGGCGGCAGCAAAGCGGTCATGGAAATGCTAGCCCCACTGGGTGCGGTGTACCAGGCCGGCACGCTGTCAGGCAACCCAGTGGCCACTGCCTGTGGCCTGGCCACGCTGCGCGAAGTGCAAAAACCTGGTTTTTATGAAGCTTTGGGTGAACGTACGCGCAGCCTGGTCAGCGGCTTGACTGCGTCAGCGCACAAAGTGGGCGTCAAATTTTGCGGCGACAGCCAAGGCGGCATGTTTGGCTTTTTTCTGTTTGACGAACTGCCGCAAAACTACGCCAAAGTCATGACCACCGACAGCCCGGCGTTCAATCGCTTTTTTCACGCCATGCTGGACAAGGGCGTGTACTACGCGCCGGCGCTGTATGAGGCTGGGTTTGTGAGTGCTGCGCACACAGCAGCGGACATTGAGGCGACGGTAGATGCAGCGACCGAGTTTTTTGCTGGGTTGTAGAACCACTGCTATTTATTTAATAGCTGCTTGCGCACGTAATATAAGCGTCAGGCAGCTATTTTTATGCTCTAAACTGTCCGAACGTGTGCCTTTTTGCCTGACGGCATCTATTTGCCTCTACGCTCCAAGCCGCCTAACCCCTGCCATACCTGCGCCAGTATGAAAAACTTCCTGAAGCGCGCTCTGGGGTCGCTGATTCACGACTGGCTGGCCTGGGCGCTTTTAGTCACGACGGTGCTGGCAGTCGCTGGCGTCGCGGTTTATCTGCAGCCTGTGGTGCTGGTGATAGCCGCCGGACAAACCGACCAGGACGAGAAAAAAGTGGTGCAACTTCTGATTGACACGCTGGCCAAGGAGCGCAGCGGCGTGCGCCTTACCCCACTTTGGACTGCCGGGTTTGCTGAAAGTGCCGCCGCCTTGACGTCTGGCAAGGCGGATCTGGCCGTCATTCGCAGTGATGTGGATGTGGGCCGGGGGGCCAGCAGCCTGGTGAGTTTGCGCACGTTTTATCCCGTTGTATTTACCAGTGAAGGCACAAAAATCACCCGACTGAGCGATTTGCGTGGCAAAAAGATTGGCATCGGCGGGCAAGGCGATCTGAACCGCATTTTGGCGCGGCAGATACTCTCAAACCGTGGTTTGCTGAAACAGGATTACACCCTGGTGCCGCTCAAGACCGGCGAGCAGATTGAATACGCAGGCCAAGGAAAGATTGACGCATTTTTCTCGGTGTCTGCCGGGCGCACCCAGGCCAACGCAGGTTTTAACGACAACATCCGCAAAGCCTGGGGTGAAAAATTTGTCGTCATTACGCCAGATGACGCAGCCGCGCTGGCATTGCGCATCCGGGGCGTGGAGACCGGAGACATAGTCAAAGGGTTTTTTGGTGGCGACCCGCCAAAGCCGGACGACTCTGTTGAAACGATCACCCTGTCCAACCGCATTGTTGCCAGCGACAAGGTCACCAACAACGCAGCTGTGGCACTGACCCGCACCCTGTATTCCCTGCGCGACCAGCGGCAACTAGACGTGCCCGAAGTGCTTGCCATTGCAGCGCCGTCGCGTGACGTGCCGACCCTGCCGGTGCACCCGGGAACGGCTCAATTAATTGATGGTGTGTACCAGGATTTTATGGACCGCTACATCAACCACATTTTCATTGCCGTAATGTCACTCGGCGCGTTTGGCTCAGCCGCAACAGCGATTAACGCGCGCAGGCGGCGCGGACAGCGCGAACACGCTGTGCAAGACTTGCACAGCCTGCTCGGCTTGAGTGAACGCATCTCCCTGCAGGAAGACACGATGCAAGCTGCCCAGCATCTGCAGGAAGTTGACGCCATTTTTCAGCGCAACATGATTGCCTGTGCGCAGGGGCACATCAGCTCGGGCGCAATGGTCGCGATTCAGGCCGCCGTCAGCAGGTGCCACCGTGCGGCAAACAACAAAACCCGCGCTGCAGGCAGCGTTGCTGATCTGAAACTCTGAAGCCAATTTGGTGTTGTCTATTACGGCGCGATGTGACGTGAAATGGCTCGCCGGGGCGATCCAGTGTTAAGGGGTCTTTCCATAGGCCGTATTTATTGACCCATGTTGCTTTGTAAGAACTTACGCCCTTTGCAAGAGCTGGCCTCAAATGTTTTGGAGGCAGAGGCGCTGAAGTAGAAAAGCCCGTGGAACAAGATCCAACGGGCTTTTAAGCAAAACAGTTAATTTTCTACGGCGCTAGACTCACCGTTACTGCTCCTGAAGTTTGATCGCGGGCAACAACGACTGAAAACAGTGTTGCAGACGGGGTGTCACGAGTTTCAGCACCAAGTACAACAGAACGCGTGTCTAACACTCCAGATGCCCGTGATGCAATTTGTACTACTGCAGTACGGCCAGTTGCGCGGGAATAGTTTGCCACTGCAATTCTATAAGTGCCAGTTTGTAATGAACTAGCTGAGCAACTAGCGTAATAGTGTTCAGGTCCATTCGCTACCGTGTTATCAACATCAAGAAAACCGGCTGCACCCCTGGTCGCAGCATAGTAAACATGTGCGCCGCCAGGTTCATAAGTGTGTAAATCCACATCTCCGCTTCCGTCCCAAGTTAACGTTGCAGTAAAAATACCATCGGAGGCCCGGGCGGGTGGGGCTACTAAAGAAGATAAAGCAGCCTCGACGTGACTTTTGATCCTACCTGCTGTTGTGTGTTGTGCGTTTATGTAAATTTCAAGTAAGCCGTGGCCTAGCCAATCCTTCTTACCATTTACTCCAGGTTGGCGCAGCAGAATGCCGGGAATGGAATTTGTAATTGCAGCTACCGTTCCTGTGAGACGCAAACCATTAATCACCAAATCCAAGTCTGCTAACGTATGGTTGCCACGCTGTGTATTTGGTGAGGCTGGAGCAACATGAATTAGTTTCACGCTAGATGCAGACACCTTAGTTACCGCATAGTCATACGCAACGTTTGCAAATAAATTTCCTTGAGAGTGAGCATAGAAAAGCATTTTTTTGCCCGATAGAGCAGCGTTATCAATGCGAACCCGATGTTCTTGATAATTTAAAGATGTTGGGGGGGTGTTGGTGAATAACGCAGCAAGTTTTGTCAAATTTGAAATAGTTTTGGCTTTAAATAGATTTCCAACTCCATCAAGTATTTCAGTAGCTGATCCAACCGTTGAAGTGATCTGATTCCAAAACGTACCACCGCCGTTAAGCGACTCAAAAAATAGCTCGAAACGCCCAGCTAAAAGACCGTTTTGCTCTAAAAGTCTCTGGTCAAAAGTTTCAACAAAATCTGCTAAGTCATTAGTTGTATTGTAAAAAACTTCATATTGGATCAATTCACCGCTTGAGGTTGAAGAGCCATAACTTGACTCTAGATAATTTCGTGCAATTTCTGCTTCCCGCGATGTAGTGTTAACGCCATTAAAAAAGCCGAAACTTACGCCGCTGGTAGAACATAGGTTGGGAACTGATTGTGCTGACGTTAGCGAAATGCTACTAAAAAAAATAGCTATTGATAACAACAGTGAAATACTTCGAGAAAAATTTTTATTCACAAGTGTTCCCCTGAGGTTGAGAAATCACACTTCCATCTAATGCCTTGTCAAATACCAGATAAGCTTGTAGACGTCCTTTAGTGTTGGTAGTCATTGCCAGTGTTTCATTAGCAACAATGGCTGGAGAAGCGTTGTTTGGGTCGTTTGCAACGTTGAACTTTAAAAATAAACATTTCAGCGCTCTTGATGACTTTAGGCTGGCAGCTTTAACCGCTGCTTTATCTGCCGGATTGGTCAACAAAGCTGACTGCAACGCTGCAGCATCTTGCATTGCCGCAGCACGCTGGTCTTGCTGAGGATATTTCCGCGCAATAACTGCCTCTATGTCGTCGCGAACACCATTGGCGTTAGCATCGATTCCACGGATACTTGTTTCTCGGTCAAGTTTCGGCAAATTACCGGAGTCTTCTAATGCGGCAATTTTTTGCGCGTCACTGAGCGGCTGGCTTGCTGTTGCACTTGGCCCTGGTGACGGAGGGTTGCTGCCACTACTGCCACCTCCACATGCTGAGAGTGTCAGCATCAAAGATAAACTGATTAAATTTCTGTTTAACAAGACGGTTTCTCCTAAGGTTAACAAACGTTTGTAATTCTTAGCTTTCGAACGCAAATGTTACAGTAAATTGACCAACAAAAAACGCAATAAAACGAAGGCAGGTCTTGCAAAATAACACTCTTCATCATTGGTTTTCATAAATGATTGCATGGTCTTGGAACAGTAAAAGATGCACGACCATCAGAATTGTCACAGGCGTTGGAGGTGCAAGCGCCGGTCATACGGCTCTGCCGCGTAACTGTGCAACGTAGCACATTGGTTGTCCAACAGTTCTGAAGTTGCACGTGAACGTGTGAACTCGTGATAGCGTCGACAAAACTCCCAAGTTAAGACATCATGACGAATCTCACCATTTCACTTGACGAAGCCACAGTGCGCGGTGCAAGAATTCGTGCCATTCAAGAAGGCACGTCTCCAAGTGCAAAAGTACGGGACTTTTTGCGGCAGTATGTTGAAGGCACAGCAACGCAGGAAGCCCAACTCAGGCAGGCTGCAACCGTACGCTTGATGGATACCATCGCCAAAGTCACTGAAGTCAGCACACCGCAAGATGATGCCAAAGCCGATGGCAACACATTACGGGGTGCCTTGTACAAGGAGGACTTTCGTCAGCAGGCGCGCATCACGGCAAGCAGCCGCCGCGAGTGACTGTCTTTTTTGACACCAATGTGCTGGTTTACTGCACTGACAAGCAGAGCCCGGCAAAGCAGGTCATTGCCCGGGAATTGGTTGAAAGGCACAGTGCCACTGGCCAGTCTGTCATCAGTACGCAGGTACTGATTGAGCTTTACAACGTGCTGGTCAACAAACAAAAAGTGCCTGCCAGTTTGGCTGCGGAGCTGATTAACAGTTATGCACTCTGGCCGGTAGTTGAAAGCGACCTGGCGTTGGTACAAAGTGCCATTGCCCGCACTCAAGACCAGCGAATTTCAATTTGGGATGCAATGGTGGTTGAAGCTGCAAATCGATGTGGCGCTGACACCTTGCTCACTGAAGACATAAGCCACGGGGTACGTCATGAAGAGAGGACGGTTGTCAATCCCTTTGCCTAAAAAAGCTGCTACTTTCAATGCCTGAAATGCCGCACACCCGTCAGCACCATCACCACGCCGCGCTCGTCGGCTGCGTCAATCACTTCCTGATCCCGCATTGAGCCGCCGGGTTGAATAATGCTGGTGGCGCCTGCATCAACCACCACATCTAATCCGTCGCGGAATGGGAAAAACGCATCGCTGGCGACTGCTGTGCCAGCCAATGACAAACTGGCGTGGCTGGCCTTGATGCTGGCGATACGGGCTGAATCAAGGCGGCTCATTTGGCCTGCGCCTACGCCCATCGTCATGCCTCCCAGGCAAAACACGATGGCGTTGGACTTGACGTATTTGGCGACCTTCCATGCGAACAGCAGGTCTTGCAACTGCGCGGGGGTAGGTTGAAGTTTGCTGACGACTTTTAATTCGGCCAAAGCCAGCTCGTGATTGTCTGCGGTTTGCATCAAAAGGCCGGAACCGACGCGTTTGATGTCGATGGTGTTGCGGCCAGCGCCTTGAATATTGGAAACGGGCATATCAATCTGCAAAATCCGCACATTGACCTTGGTTTTAAAAACCTCCAGCGCCTCTGAAGTAAAACTGGGTGCCATCAACACCTCTACAAACTGCTTTGATATTTGTAGCGCCGCACGCTCGTCGAGCGTGCAGTTCAGCGCGATGATGCCGCCGAATGCAGATGTTGGGTCGGTCTTGAATGCTTTGCTGTAAGCCTCCAGCGCATCAACTCCGACTGCGACGCCGCACGGGTTGGCATGCTTGACGATGACGCATGCCGAGGACTGTTGTAGTCCGCTTTCAGCGTCCTGGGTAAAACTCTTGACGCATTCCCACGCAGCATCGGCGTCGGCTATGTTGTTGTAGCTCAGCTCCTTGCCTTGTAATTGTTTGGCGGTGACCAGTGAGCCAGGCGCGGGGTGCAGGTCGCGGTACAGCGCGGCTTGCTGGTGTGCGTTTTCACCATAGCGCAGGTCTTGCAGCTTGATGAAGCGGCTGTTGGTTTGGGCAGGAAATTGGGCGTGGCTACCATCGGCCTGAATGCTTGACAAATAGTCGCTGATGGCGCCGTCGTACTGGCTGATGCGATTGAACGCGGCAACTGACAACGCGAACCTGGTTTTGTCTGTCAACTTGCCGTCGGCTTTCAGCTCGGCCAGCACGCCAGCGTATTGCGAAGCGTCTGTCAGAACGCCCACGTCACGCCAATTTTTGGCAGCGCTGCGCACCATGGCAGGCCCGCCAATGTCGATATTTTCAATCGCGTCTTCCAGGGTGCAGCCAGGCTTGGCTACTGTGGCTTCAAACGGGTAAAGATTAACCACCAGCAAATCAATGGTGGCAATGTCATGCTGCTCTAAAGCTGCCATGTGCTCAGGCACATCGCGCCGCGCCAGCAGGCCGCCGTGAATTTTGGGGTGCAGCGTTTTGACCCGGCCGTCAAGCATTTCAGGAAAGCCGGTGTGGTCAGCTACTTCAGTGACGGGAAGGCCTGCTTCTGCCAGCAGCTTGGCTGTGCCGCCAGTTGACAGCAGCTGGATGCCGAGTGCGTGCAGGGCTTGAGCGAATTCGAGGATGCCGGTTTTGTCAGAGACAGAGATCAGTGCGTTCATTTTTTGCTTTTTGTTATTTTTCAGTTCAATCAATCAGCTTGTGCTCTACCAGCTTTTTACGCAGCGTGTTGCGGTTCAAACCCAGCCATTCGGCAGCGCGCGACTGGTTCTGTGCGGCCTGCGCCATCACCACTTCCAGCAGCGGCTTTTCCACCACCCGCACCATCATGTCGTAGAGGCGGTCGGGCTCGGTGCCGCGCAGGTCTTTGAAGTAGCCGTCCAGGCTTACCCGTATGCACTCTTCAATCTGTTTTTTACTCATACTTTGCACTCTTCTTCATTTTTAACATTGACAGCTTCTGGCATGCGATCAGTTGCATGGCTGAGGCTGTCGAAAAAATCATTCACCGCATCAAGCTGGCCCTGTGCATCCACCAGCGCATTCATCCGCGCCCGAAATGCCTCGCCTCCAGGCAACCACTTCACGTACCAGCCAATGTGCTTGCGCGCGCTGCGCACACCGGTGAATTCACCATACAGCTCGTAGTGGTCTTGAAGGTGGTCTGTCAGCAGGCGCTTGACGTCCAGCACCAGCGGTGGAGCCAGCTGCGTGCCTGTCGCCAAAAAATGAACCACCTCACGGAAAATCCATGGCCTGCCCTGCGCAACCCGGCCTAGCATGACGGCGTCGGCCCCTGTGTAGGCCAACACATCACGCGCCTTTTGCCCGCAAGTGATGTCGCCATTGGCCACTACTGGAATGCTCAGAGCGGCTTTGACGGCGGCAATCGTGTCGTACTCGGCCAAGCCCTTGTAGCCTTGCTCACGCGTGCGGCCATGCACCGTGACCATGGCCACACCTGCACCCTCGGCAGCGCGCGCAATCGCGACCGCGTTCTTGTGGTGTTCTGCCCAGCCGGTACGCATCTTCAAAGTAACCGGCACGTTGCGGGGTGCGCAGGCATTGACCACCGCTTCAACAATTTCAAGCGCCAGTTTTTCGTCTTGCATCAGCGCCGAGCCAGCCCATTTGTTGCATACTTTTTTAGCCGGGCAGCCCATGTTGATGTCGATGATTTGCGCGCCCCGGTCGATGTTGTAGGCGGCAGCCTCACGCATCATTTGCGCGTCAGTGCCAGCAATTTGCACCGCAATTGGTTCAGGCTCGCCGTCATGGTTGGCGCGGCGGGATGTTTTCAGGGTGTCCCACAAGTCGCGGCGGGATGTCACCATTTCACTGACCGCATAACCCGCACCCAGCTTTTTGCACAGCATCCGAAAAGGCCTGTCCGTCACCCCCGCCATGGGCGCGGCAAACACGTTGTTTGCCAATGCATAAGGGCCGATGTTCATGAGAGCGGATTTGAGTGCGTGCTGAAAAAGAAGGCATATTCTAGCTGCTTAAAATTTAAGCAAAAACGATAGCGCTTGGGGTGCGATACTTCTAGGCAATGGAAGCTTGGGTACAACAACTGCTGGAAATTTTAGCCCTGCCGCAGTTTGGCTTGAGCACGGTTTTTGTCATCTCATTTATATCAGCCACGCTGCTGCCGCTAGGCTCGGAGCCTGCCGTGTTTGGCTTGGTCAAGCTCAACCCGGAACTGTTTTGGCCCGCGATTTCAGTGGCCACGGCTGGCAACACGCTGGGCGGTGCGCTCGACTGGTGGCTGGGATACGGCGCGCACAAAGTGGCAGACAAATACAAATCTGACTCGCACCACGGTCGCGCCGTGAAATGGCTGGAAAAGCTGGGGCCTAAAGCGTGTTTGCTGGCCTGGTTGCCTTTGATTGGAGACCCATTGTGCGCGGTGGCGGGCTGGTTGAAGTTTTCCTTTTGGCCCTGCGTGTTGTACATGGCGATTGGAAAATTCTTGCGCTACTTTGTGATGACGGCTGGACTGATTTGGGCGTTCCCGGGTGTAGCGTCATTTAATTAAAAACGTTCATTCGCCAGCAAATACCGCCACTGCCCGACAGGCAAACCGCTCATCGCCACTCGGCCAATCCGCAGACGTTTCATGCCGGTGATGGTCAGACCCACACTTTCGCAAAAGTAGTTGATCTGCCCCGCTTGCTCACCTTTTAATGCAAACCGCAAACGCGCTTCGCTCTGCCAGCTGACTTTAGCTGGGCCCAGCAACTTGCCGTTGAAGGTAAAGCCGTGGTCAACGCGGTTCAAGCGCTCCAAGCCGCCCGATTTGATGTTGCCTTCCACCTCAACAATCACCTCATGCTCCAGCGTTGCAGCGTCGTCCACCAACTTACGCGCCACACGCCAGTCATCGGTGAGCACCACCAAGCCGCTGGCGGGCAGAGCCAGCTCCGTGACCAATTCAGCGGTCAGATGTTTTTTGAGCGGGGAAATGCCGCTGCGATCATCAGGCGAATGCGTCGCCAGCTTTAAATCTGCCTCGTTGCCAGCAGGCTTGTGCAGCAGCAGCGTGACGGCTGTCGGGGCCAACAGGCTGGCGTCTTTTGAGACTTCAATTTTTTGATGCAGCACGCGAAACTGCGGCTCTTCGATCACCACACCATCCACCGTGACCCAGCCGCCTTCGATGTACTGCTCGGCTTCACGCCGCGAACACGGCAGCATTTCAGCCAGGCGTTTGGCTAGGCGTACGGGTTCGGTCATGATGAATGCTATTTATTTAGGAGCTGCTTGCGCAATATTTGTCGAGGCTGCGGGGCATTTTTACGCCAAAACAGCTGTCTAGTTGTCGATTCGTTGCTCTACTCCCGCCCCTTTCGGGGGAGGGTTGGGATAGGGGCTAGTGCCGAAAGATTGCCAGCACCGTGCGTGTCCCCATCCCCGCCTTCCCCCGAAGGAAAAGGAGTAAAACCAAGCAAACTCCTTCAACTAGAAAACAAGAAATTCATCACGTCGCCATCTTTGACAACGTATTCCTTGCCTTCACTGCGCATCTTGCCTGCGTCTTTAGCACCCTGCTCGCCTTTGAATGTGATGTAGTCGTCAAACGCAATGGTTTGCGCGCGGATGTAGCCTTTTTCAAAATCAGTGTGAATCACGCCCGCCGCTTGCGGGCCGGTATCGCCAATATGAATCGTCCAGGCACGGACTTCTTTGATACCTGCAGTGAAGTAAGTTTGCAAGCCCAGCAGCTTGAAGGCGGCCACGATCAGGCGGTTCAAGCCGGGTTCGCTCTGGCCGATTTCCGCCAAAAACATTTTTTTATCGTCTTCTTCCATGTCGGCCATCTCAGCTTCCATCTTGGCGCAAATGGCCACTACGGGCGCGTTTTGCGCTTTGGCATATTCCGTCAAGCGGTCTAAAAACGGGTTGTTTTCAAAACCATCTTCCGACACATTAGCCACAAACATGGCGGGCTTGGCGGTGATCAAAAAGAATTGCGCCAGCAGCGGCTGTTCTTCTTTGCTGAAGTCAATCGTGCGCACTGGCTTGGCTTCGTTCAGTGCCGCCAGGCACTTCTCGAGGATAGCTACAAGTTTGACGGATTCTTTATCGCCCGAGCGCGCCAGCTTGGTCACGCGGTGCAGCGCTTTGTCAACCGCCGCCAAATCGGCCAGGCACAGCTCGGTTTGGATGACTTCAATGTCTGAGATCGGGTCGACCTTGCCGGCCACGTGAATCACGTTGTCGTCTTCAAAACAGCGCACTACATTGACGGTGGCATCGGTCTCGCGGATGTGGGCCAAAAACTTATTCCCTAGGCCTTCGCCCGTGCTGGCACCGGCCACCAAGCCAGCGATGTCGACAAACTCGACAATGGCTTTTTGTATTTTCTGAGGGTTAACGATAGCAGCCAAAAGGTCTAAGCGCGCATCTGGAAGCTCCACAATGCCTACATTGGGCTCGATAGTGCAAAAAGGATAGTTTTCAGCTGCGATGCCCGCTTTGGTCAACGCATTGAAGAGGGTGGATTTTCCGACGTTAGGCAAGCCGACGATGCCGCATTTCAAACTCATGACAAACCTTCAAAAACTGGTGCGAAAGTGTATTCGATACGTCGGGGTCCGGTGCAAATGGCTGGATCGGTGGACGCTGATGCTGCCAAGTGCATTGCTTGTCGCTGCGGCCAGCATGGCTCAAAACATCACGCCGTTGGCTGACGGCGCTGCTACGGTAAACCTGCAAGGAAAGGGCACGGTGTGGATAGACACCAGCGGTCGCGCCAGTTTGCAGCAAGTGATGACAGGCCCTGATGCAAAGCGCTTTCAACCTGTCGCCCAAGACGCCAAGTATTTTCTCGGGCCGCAAGCCGCCTTGTGGTTTCGCTATCGTTTTTTGTCCACAGCTGGTTTGGCCGACAACTGGCTGCTTGAATTTCCTCAGCCCCTGCTCGACAAAGCGACGGTGTACCAGCGCAACGCGCAAGGCCAATGGTCAGCGCAAACAGCGGGTGACACGGTGGCCAATACAAGCTGGCCCGTGCCCGGCCGATACGCGCAGTTTCGCCTTGACTTGCCGGGCAACATTGACAAGGATGTCTATGTGCGCATTCAGCATGCGGCGGACATCAGCGTTTTGGCTCAATTAAGGGCCAGCGCCAGCCAGGGCGAACGCCTGCAAATGGAGTACCTAGCGCTCGGCGTTTCGTTTGGGGTACTTTTGCTTTTGTGCCTTTCCAGCTTGGTGCAGAGCTGGATGTACCGTGACGCAGTCTACGGCTGGTACGCGTTGCATACAGTTCTGTTAACAGGGGTCGTGGCCGCCTGGACCGGCGTTGGCGGGCACTTGATGTGGCCGAGCTCCGACTACTGGTCTGACCTGGCGCCCGGTTGCCTGGGGATTTTGACGACCGGTGCAGGTTTGCTGGTTGTACACAAGCTGTGTGGTCGCGGCGCTGGCAAGCCGTGGTTTGAATACGCAGTCTACGGATTTGCCTTGGCAGCTGTACCGCTGGCGGTTGTTTATGCTGCCTTGCCCCGCGACACGGGCGTGCAGTTAATTGGCTTGTACATGCTGGGCATTGTTTCGCTGGCCGTTCACCGGGCCTGGATCACTTGGCGGCGCGAGGACCCTGTGGGCCTGTGGGTGTTGGTAGCTTTTACGCCCATGATTTTTGCAGCCGCGCTGCTGGTGGCGACCATTCAGGGGGTGGTGTCAATGTCATGGGCATCGCAGCACCTATTGCTGGCCTGTTTTGTGCTCGAGGCACCTTTGCTGCTGCTGGCGCTGAGGTTGCGCTCGCGCCAGCGCCACGTTGTTGAAGGCAGAGCGCAGGTGATTGCCACCCAGGACGCGCTGACAGGCCTGCTGACGCAGCCTTTGTTCAACGACCGGTTAAAGCAAGTCATCATGCGTGCCAAGCGCCACAAAGAACCAGCGGCGGTGGTGTACATCGACCTGGTCAACTACGCATTCATCAAGCAAACGTGGGGCGTGGCTGTGGCCGAGCAAAGCCTGCTGCGCAGCGTGATCAAACTGCGGCGCATTTTGCGTGACGTGGACACCGTAGGCCGCATTGATGAGGCGCGCTTTGCTTTGGTGCTAGAGGGCGCGACGTCTCGCCAGTCGGTGACCGACATTGCTGCCCGCATGGTGGCTGCGGGCTTGATGCCCCTTGAGGGCTTAAAACCTGATGTGTTGCTGCAGTTTCACGCAGTCGGCATGCTGCTGGGTGAGCGCATGGCCAGCGCAGAAGAAGTCAGCCAGCTGCTGGACGATGTGATGGCCAGCATGAGCAAGCGCACGCGTCGGCCCATCCGCTTTGTCGAGCCAGAGCTGACGCGGCCTATGGACTTGGGGGGCGAGTCGGAGTTTGAACCGTCTGGCAAAAATACCCTCAAAAGCAAAAATTGGCACCAACGCTTTGACCCAGCTTGAGCTGTTGGTCTACACCCGCCAGCACAACCGCATTCATTCCAAAAGTAATGGCGCCGCCTACGCGTGCATCAGCGCGGTAGCTTTGCAACATGTCGCCCACTTCAGGGCTGCTGATGGCGGTCACCGGGTCAATATTCGGGATAGGACAGCGCGGGCAGGGCTTGACGGGCTTGAGTTGTACCGTGCCCTGTTCGGTTGAAACATGCAGCACATCCAGCCGGTCTTCGTCATGCGGCGTCAACTCAGCCGCGTCAGGAACTGACGCCAACACGATGTTTGGCCGAAAGCGTGACATGCTGACGCCCGCTTTGCCTGCGGCAAGGAGCTTGGCGTTGAAATACTGAAGCGATGCCTCACTGATCACCAGCACTGGAAAACCATCGCTGAACTGGTTCAACGCTTCAACGTCGCCCGTCCATTGTTTGGCGCTGATGCGTTTGTGATCCGGGTCAAAGCGCACCAGGCGCGCGGTGGTGCCTAAAAAATCAGTAAACCATTGGGCGGCGATTTTGCCCATGTCAAACGCGGCTACCTCGTCATCCCAAACTTTCACACGCACTGGCTGTTCGACCTCATCGAGCAAAATGTGCAGCGCCAGCATGCCGGGGGCGCGCAGCACCATCTCGTAATGTTTGATTTGCGGCTGAATCAGCGCCATGCGCGGCAGCTCGCGCTGGCTTAAAAACTCGCCTTTGTCATCGACCACCATCCAAGCGCGATCAAACTCCAGGCCAGTGTCAAGAACGATGGCATCTTTCATTGCCACGCCAGCGCATGACTTGATGGGGTAAACGTACAGGCCAGAAATGACGCAGGACACGTCGAAGGCGGGAAGCAGTGAGTCACTCATGGCGTTTGTCTTAAGGGTTGAAATTGCTGGTCAACGCTCAATTTTGCACTGCCTCCTAAAATGCGCAATGACCAAGTTTTTTGATGTCTGTATTCGCGGCGACGGTGTAGTGGGCCGCACCATGGCTTTGCTATTGGCTAAAGAACGGCTAAAAGTTGCGCTGCTGTCACAAACCCCAAGTCCGCGTCCAGCCGACATCCGGGCCTATGCGTTGAACGGCGCTTCAAAAAAATTGCTGGAGTCGCTTCGTGTGTGGCCCGATGAATCTTTTGCCACACCGGTCAGCGCCATGCAGGTCTGGGGCGACGATGGTGGTCAGCTTGAATTCAACGCGCAAAAATCAGGCCAAGATTCGCTGACCTGGATCGTCGATGTCCCCCAGCTTGAAGACCAGCTGCTGCAAGCTTGCAGTTACCAAAGCGCCATTCAAACCGTCACTGAACCGGATCTTGTTGACATCAAGGCACCACTGAGCGTTATTTGCGAGGGCCAAAAAAGCAGCGCCAGAGCAAGCCTGAGCGAACACTGGACGCGCAAACCTTATGCGCGCAAAGCCATTGCTGCGCGGCTGACGTCGAGCTTGCCGCACGGTGGCTGCGCACGCCAGTGGTTTGCAAACGGCGAAGTGCTGGCCTTGTTACCTATGGGCGGCCCCCAAGGGAACTCCCTGGCGCTGGTCTGGTCAGTCACTGATGAACACGCTGCTTTGCTTAATCAGTTGCCACCCGAAGAATTTTGCGCAGCGCTGTCCACGGCTTGCCAAGGCAGAGCCGGCGCTTTGCAATTGACCAGCCTGACAGCCAGTTGGCCGTTGGCCCTGAGCGGCGCTGACCGCTGGGTGGGCCCCGGCTGGGCACTGGCGGGCGACGCCGCGCACACGGTGCACCCACTGGCGGGCCAGGGTTTGAACCTTGGCCTGGCCGACGCGGCTTGTTTGGCACAGGTAGTTGCCAGCCGTGAATACTGGCGCGGCCTGGGTGATGAAAAGCTCTTGCGCCGCTACGAGCGTGCACGCAAAGCTGACGTTGCCGCCGTCAGTGCTGTGACTGACGGGCTGCAAAGCCTGTTTGCACAAACCGAGCCTGGCTGGCAAACCGCCAGAAACTGGGGTATGAATGCAATAGCTGCCAGCGCGCCCCTTAAAAATTGGCTGGCACAACGCGCTGCCGGTTTGCCGCTTTAAACTCCAGCATTACTTTTCAAAAAGAGAACCTGATGAAACCCTCTCAATTCATTGCCGCTGCCTGTCTGCTCGCTGCCAGCTTTGGCACTGCCTTTGCTCAAGAGGCCGCGATTCGTAAAAACTTGGCCGAGCGTTTGCCAAGCCTGCCCAAGATTGACGAGGTCAGCAAAAGCCCGATGAACGGTTTGTTTGAAATTCGCGTCAACGACAGCGATATTTTTTACACCGACGCTGAAGGCAACTTTTTAATCCAGGGCAACCTGATTGACACCAAGTCCAAGCGCAATTTAACCGAGGAGCGCACTGAAAAACTCAACGCATTAGCCTTTGATTCATTGCCCCTGAAAGACGCTTTCACCATCGTGCGCGGCAATGGCAAACGCAAAATGGCGGTGTTTGAAGACCCCAACTGCGGCTACTGCAAACGGTTTGAGCGTGACATGCAACAAGTCAACAACGTCACGGTGTACATGTTTTTGTACCCGGTTCTTGGCGCAGATTCTGCCGACAAGTCAAAAAGCATTTGGTGCGCCAAAGACAAAGGCAAAGTGTGGCAAGACATCATGGTGCGTGACATGCCCGTACCCAAGGCGACGTGCGACACCACCGCTGTTGACCGCAATATTGACTTTGGCCGCAAGCACAAGATCACCGGCACGCCGACCCTCTTTTTTGCCGATGGGGCGCGCGTTCCGGGCGCGATTAACACCGCGCAGATCGAGAAGTTTTTAACCGATGCCAAGTAAGCAGGTTGCGCCTTGACCGACGTCCCTAAGTCGCTGGGTATCCCCGAGCGACTGCACACCTTTAACCCCAGTTACCAAGCTGCTGTCGAGCGGCTTGGCGCAATTTCTCCGACAACGTATGCGCGCAGCCGTAACGCGCTGGACGGTGCAGTTACTGGCCTGTCGCCCTACCTGACCCACGGCCTGCTGAGCTTGGCGCAGGCGGCGCATGCCGTACACAGCCGACACCCGCTCAGCTTTGACGACAAGTTGGTGTTTGAGTTTGGCTGGCGCGAGTTTTTTCATCATGTGTGGTCGCACCAACGCAACCCGGATGCCATTTTGCAAGACATGCATGGCACTTTGCCTTGGCATGGCGCGTACGCCGACACGCTGCCGCTGGACATTCGAGAAGGCCGCACAGGCGTGCGAGTCATTGACAACGCCGTGCGCATTTTGTACGCCACAGGTTATCTGCACAACCACATGCGCATGTGGCTGGCCAGCTATGTGGTGCACATCCGCAAGGTGCAGTGGCGCGCAGGTGCTGACTGGCTGTACGGCCATTTGCTGGACGGCGATTTACCCAGCAACCACCTGAGCTGGCAGTGGGTAGCGGGCACGTTTTCCAGTAAGCCGTACTTGTTTAATTTTGAAAACGTGTTGCGATACGCACCCGCCAGTGCACGCCCAGCATGGGTCTGTAGCGGCACAGCGATAGACCAAAGCTACGAAGCGCTTGACACCATCGCGCGCAATCGAGCGGGTATGAAAGCTGAGCTAGGTGAGCATACAAGAGTCGCAGAACCGCCGCTTTTGGACCATTTTTGTCCTGCAAATAAGCCTGTAGCCCATGGAAATAGAGCGCTAGCAGCTACTTTAAACATAGCAAATAAAAATCTTGAACTGGTTCACCCGTGGAGTTTGTCTGAACGCAACACAGCCAGCACGGGCAACACGCTGCGTATCGGCATCATCCACCTGCCAGCCCACGCGGCCTGGCCGTGGTCTGAGCGCCGCTGGCAGTTTGTGATGGCCGCCATGACGGCGGTGACCGACGACATCTGGATAGGCGATCTGGCGCAGCTAGACCTGGCAGGCGCGGCCAGCGTGTCTGCGCAGGCCACATTGTTCCCTGGGTACCGCGACGCGCTGGCGCGCTTGGCCAACATCACGCCCGCACCGCGCCTGCTGCCTGACCCGCCCATGGCATGCCGGTCGTTCAGCAAGTTTTATGAGCGTGCCCGGCGTGATGTCGCCCAATTCGCTGATTTGCTTTAGTCCAGACTTCACTCGCCGCTTAAGCGCATGTCTTCTCATCTAATCGTTACCCGACTGGGCTACGCTGGTCTTGCTCCCTTTGTCCTGCTGGCTGCATTGATGTGGCTGGTTGATGCTGAGCTGCTGCCTTTTGTAGCGATGGCACTTGGCGGTTATGCCGCGACCATCGTGTCATTTTTAGGCGGTGTGCACTGGGGTATTGGCTTTATGCAGGGCCAGTCTGATGACGCCGGCGCTCCGCGCTTTCACTTTTTGTGGGGCGTGGTGCCGTCCCTCATGGCCTGGCTGGCCTTGATGATGCCCGCCTACGCAGCACTGCCTTTGCTGGGGCTAGTGGTAGTCGCCTGCTACGCAGTTGACAGCAAAACCTACCCCGCAGCCGGCTTGGCCAGTTGGTTGCCAATGCGCTTGCGTTTGACAATTGTTGCCGCCGCCAGTTGCGTGCTGGGCGCCGCAGCGGTTTAAACCAGCCGTGTCAATCGATGCCCGAAGGCCCTGAAATTTACCGTGCTGCACAGCAAATGCATGCCGCAGTGACCTGCCAAGCCATAGAGCTGAGTTTGTTGCACCCGGCGCTTGCCCCGCGCAGCAAAGCCTTAAAACACGCCACCATCACCCGCGTGCAAGCGCGCAGCAAAGCGATGCTGACTGAATTTTCAACGGGCGACGTTTTGTATTCGCACAACCAGCTGTATGGGCAATGGCAACTGCACCCTTTGGGGGAGGCGCTTTTACCGCGGCAAATAAGGCTCGTCATTAAGACCCAGTCCCACCAGGCGGTGCTGTACAGCGCTACTGACTTTGCCTGGCTGCGCGCGGGCCGCGAACAGCAGCACCCTTACATCGCCAAACTGGGGCCTGAAGTTCTGGCCGATGGCATGACACCTGCCGTGCTGGCTCAGCGGCTGGGGATGTTCCCGCGCCGCAACCTGGCCACGGCCTTGCTGGACCAAAGCGTGCTGGCTGGCCTGGGAAACTACTTGCGTGCCGACATTTTGTTTGTGGCGCGCCTGTCGCCCCTGCTGCGGGTCGGTGAGCTTTCAACGGCACAGGTAAAAAACCTGGCCAAGCTCGTCCATCAACTCAGCTGGCGCAGCCTCACGCAGGACGGCGTATTGCTGCCCACGCTGGCCTACAAAAAGCTCAGAGCCCAGGGCCATGACTACGAGGCCGCCCGCTTTTACGTGTTTGACCGCGAAGGTGCACCGTGCCGCGTGTGCCGCACGCCGATTGCCCGAAACAACATCGGTGGGCGCGGCGTATTTTTTTGTCCTGAGTGCCAAAAATGAGTCAAATGAAAACTGCCGCGCCGACTCCCCCGCCTGTTGCTTACCGCGTTGAAGCGCGCGATGTGCACACCCATTTGTTTACCGTCACGTTGACGATTGCCAAACCCAATGCGCAGCAGCGCGTGTCGCTACCGGTGTGGATACCCGGCAGCTATCTGGTGCGGGAGTTTTCTAAAAATTTGCAGCACCTCACCGCACAGCAGGGTCGAAGCAAACTTGCCATCGCGCAGCTTGACAAATGCACTTGGCAAATAGCCTGTAGCCCAGGCAAAACGCTGGTTATCTGCTATCAAATCTACGCTCACGACAACTCGGTACGCACCGCCTGGCTGGACGCCGAGCGTGGGTTTTTTAATGGCACCAGTGTTTGCCTGAAGGTTGAAGGGCAAGAAAAGTCGCTCCATTTGCTTGAGGTGACGGAGCCCGCCAAAACCAAACTCTGGTCAGTGGCAACCGGCCTGGCCGCGCAAAAAATCAACAAGCAAGGTTTTGGCACCTACAGCGCGGCCAACTACGACGAGCTGGTTGATTGCCCGGTAGAGCTCGGTGCGTTTTGGAGCGGTACTTTTACGGCCTGCGGCGTGCCGCATCGCTTTGTGGTGGCCGGGAGCTTGCCAGGTTTTGACGGTGCGAGGCTGCTGCTTGACACAAAGAAAATTTGCGAAGAAGAAATACGCTTTTGGCATGAGAAATCTTCGCCAAAGAAGAAACCACCCTTTGCCAATTACCTTTTCATGCTGAACGCGGTAGACGACGGCTACGGCGGGCTGGAGCATCGCAACTCGACCGCGCTGATCTGCAACCGCAAAGACCTGCCGCGTATCGGTGAACCGAAAGTATCAGAGGGCTACACCACGTTGCGCGGCCTCATCAGCCACGAATACTTTCATACCTGGAACGTCAAGCGCTTGCGCCCGGCAGACTTTGCCAGCTACGACTACACCCAAGAAAACTACACCGAGCTGCTGTGGTTTTTTGAAGGCTTCACCAGCTACTACGACGACCTGCTGCTTGCTAGAGCCGGCCTGCTGGACAACGCGGGCTACCTCAAGCTGCTGAACAAAGCCATCAACCAGGTGATGCAAACACCCGGCGCGCAGGTGCAGTCGGTGGCCGAGGCTAGTTTTGATGCGTGGGTGAAGTATTACCGCCAGGACGAAAACACCCCCAACGCCACAGTCAGCTACTACACCAAAGGCTCACTGGTGGCGCTGTGTTTTGATTTGACGCTGCGCACGGGTGGCCACACCACGCTGGACGACGTGATGCGCGGGCTGTGGCTGCACTGCAAGGCGGGGCCCATGCGTGAGGCTGACTTTGCTGGCATGCTGCAAGCCTTGGGCAAGCGCTCATTTGATGTTGAGTTAAAAAACTGGGTACATGGCAAAGCAGAACTGCCGCTACGCACCCTGCTTGAACAACACGGCGTCACAGTGCACGACGACCCCGCTCAGCTGGCGCAGCGCTTGGGGCTGCGCGTTAGTGAAACCCATGGCTTGGTGGTGAAAAACGTGTTGTCTGGCGGCGCAGCTGAAAAAGCGGGTTTTGCAGCGGGCGACGAATGGCTAGGTGTTGAGGCCATCAAGCCACAACATGACAACGTTGGCGGCTGGAGAATGCAGCGTTTGGACGACTTGCTTTTGTACGCGGGCGGTGCCAAAAAAGTTATCGCTCTCGTGTCGCGCGACAAACGCTTTGTGCGGCTTGAATTGACGCTACCACCGCCCGCTACCACGTGGCGTTTGGCCATCAAAGATGCCGCTAAAGTAGATGCTTGGCTAGCTCATCAATAAGGATTTCTCATGACTTATGAAACCATCATCACCAGCACGCAGGGCCCCGCTGGCCGCCAAGTCGGCGTAGTGACATTGAACCGCCCCAAGCAGCTTAATGCGCTGAACGACCAGCTGATGGACGAGCTGGCCACAGCCCTGAAAGCTTTTGAGCAGGATGCCAACATTGGCTGCATGATCATCACTGGCAGCGAAAAAGCCTTTGCTGCCGGGGCAGACATTGGCGCGATGGCGCAGTACAGCTTTGCCGATGCGTATGGGCAAGACTTCATCACCCGCAACTGGGAGCAGATTCGTGCCATCCGCAAACCGGTCATTGCCGCCGTGAGTGGCTTTGCGTTGGGCGGTGGCTGCGAGCTGGCCATGATGTGCGACTTCATCATCGCCGCTGACAACGCCAAATTTGGCCAGCCTGAAATCAAACTCGGCATCATCCCCGGCGCAGGCGGCACCCAGCGCCTGCCGCGCGCAGTTGGCAAAGCCAAGGCAATGGACTTGGCATTAACCGGCCGCATGATGGACGCAGCGGAGGCCGAACGCGCAGGCCTGGTCAGCCGTGTGGTGCCGCTTGATAAATTGATGGACGAAGCGCTGGGTGCAGCACTCATGATTTGCGGCCACGGCAATATTGCATTGATGGCCGCCAAAGAATCAGTCAACCGCGCGTTTGAAAGCGGTTTGACAGACGGCGTGATGTTTGAACGGCGGCTGTTTCACGCCATGTTTGCGACAGCGGATCAAAAAGAAGGCATGGATGCTTTTGTCAACAAGCGCAAGCCTGTTTTCAAACATCAGTAAAAACTCTTCGTTATAATTTGCGGTTCGGTGATATAGCTCAGTTGGTTAGAGCGCAGCATTCATAATGCTGATGTCGGTGGTTCAAATCCACCTATCACCACCAAATTTTTAGAGTTTTGCCACGGCAAAGCTCTTTTTTATTTCAATCTCAGCCTCTGGACAAACACCATGAACCGCTGGACATCAATGCTCTTCATCGCCCTGGGTGCACTGCTTTTCAGCGCAGCCAACGCACAAACCGAAGACACCAAACCCAATCTGCGCACCTTCCCCAAAGACGCCAAACGCGGCGAGCTGGTGGTGCTGGCGGCGCCAGATATTGCCATCGACAGCAAGCCAGACAGGTTGTCTCCGGGTGTGCGTATACGGGATGCCAAAAATAATCTGGTCTTGTCTGGCACGCTGACCAATCAGCGCCTGGTAGTGAACTATGTGCGCGACAACACCGGGCTGGTTCAAAACGTCTGGGTACTTACCAGCGACGAAGCCAGGCAAAAAATGCCTGGCCAGAGCGATGGGTTTTTCAGCAACATCGGCTCAATATTTGACAACCCTGTTGCAACAGACGACGGTAAAACGCCTTTTAACCAGTTGCCCCGATACAAGCAATAAAAAGCCTGTTTTTGGCCTTTTTTAGGCATCAAATCAGCCTGTAGCCCATGTAATATCTGGGTATGCAGCTACTATTTTAATAGCGTATAGTTATCTTTTCCAAGCCCGTTTCCATGTCTAAAAAAGTCTTTATCAAAACCTTCGGCTGCCAGATGAACGAGTACGACTCGGACAAGATGCAGGACGTTTTGCGCGCTGCCGACGGCTACGAGCCCACGCAGGACATGGAACAAGCCGACCTGATTTTGTTCAACACTTGCTCGGTGCGAGAGAAGGCACAAGAAAAAGTTTTCAGCGATTTGGGCCGCGTCAAACACCTGAAAGAAAAAGGCGTGCTGATTGGCGTAGGCGGCTGCGTCGCCAGCCAGGAAGGCGCGGCCATCATTGCGCGCGCGCCGTATGTTGACGTAGTTTTCGGCCCGCAAACGCTGCACCGCTTGCCAGACTTGCTTGAAAAGCGCTCGCGTCTGGGCAAGCCGCAGGTCGACATCAGCTTTCCAGAAATCGAAAAGTTTGACCATCTGCCACCAGCGCGGGTTGAGGGTGCGAGTGCTTTTGTGTCCATTATGGAAGGCTGCTCCAAATATTGCAGCTACTGCGTGGTGCCGTACACGCGCGGGGAAGAGGTATCAAGGCCTTTTGAAGACGTGCTGGTAGAAGTTGCTGGCCTGGCCGACCAGGGCGTGAAAGAGATCACGCTGCTGGGTCAAAACGTAAACGCATATCGAGGCAAGATGGGCACGTCGGGTGAGATTGCCGACTTCGCCACCCTGCTTGACTACGTTCACGACATGCCCGGCATCGAGCGCATCCGCTACGTGACCAGCCACCCCAACGAATTCACCCAAAGCCTGATTGATGCATACGCCCGGCTGCCAAAACTCGTTAACCATTTACACCTGCCGGTGCAGCACGGCTCAGACAAAATTTTGATGGCTATGAAGCGCGGCTATACCGCGATGGAATACAAAAGCACCATCCGCAAACTGCGCGCCATCCGCCCAGACCTGGCCATGAGCAGCGACTTCATCGTCGGCTTTCCCGGCGAAACAGATGAAGACTTTGACAAAATGATGCGCTTGATTGACGACGTCGGTTACGACACATCCTTCAGCTTCATCTACAGCCCCCGCCCCGGCACGCCAGCAGCGAACATCAAAGACGACACGCCGCACAGCGTCAAATTAAAACGCTTGCAACATTTGCAGGCCACCATAGACAAAAGTGTAGAAGCTATCAGTGCAAGTCGCCTGGGGACGGTTCAGCGTGTGCTGGTTGAAGGCCCAGCGCGTAAAACTCCCAATGCACTGTTTGGCCGGACGGAATGCAATCGGCCTGTGGTTTTCAGCGGGCCTGATCGATTGATTGGGCAATTGGTGGATATCAGGATTACTGAGGCGCCCATGCGGTCGTTGCGGGGTGAGGTGGTAACGGTTGAAGCTTTTGCTGCTTGAATAAATTAGCTTGTAACTTTTCAAATTACCGTTCAAGATGCACCCATGAACTGGGAACTAACTGGCGACTTCACGCAAAGTGAAACATTTGCCGAAGGCTCAAAAATCCGTGAATTGCACAGACTTCTCGAAACCTATGGCGGCAAGAACTGGAAAAAGCGCAAGGGCTTTGCACGCATACGCATCCTGCCAACTGGCGAAATCTTTCAAGCTGAACTACATTGGTACGAAGCACACGGCGTTGGCAAAGTAGAAATGAAAATCAAGGAGTTGCTATGAAATGGACTGTTTGCATCAAGAACGCGGGATTTGAAGCGTCGCTGGAGGCGCGCAAGCTCTACAACGTTGAAGACGACCAGAAAGCGCAAGCACTCGGCATGATTCGGGTGGTTGACGAATCAGGCGAGGGCTACCTCTACCCGCAAGAAATGTTTGCACCTATTGCGATTCAAAATGCGCTTGAGGGGCAGTTGCTTGCTGCTTGAGAGAGCCAATCCTAGACATGCGTCCATCCACCGCTTTAGCCTCGTACCGCGCAGATGTTCTGAAGGCTGCTGCTCGCCATAAAACCAGCAACGTGCGTCTGTTTGGCTCTGCATTAGAAATCCAAGCCCACTCATACTGACCCAAGCACCATTAATAAAATAGAGATAAAGGGTCAGATACCGTCTTGAAAGTCAAGCGCCAGCGCACTAATTTTGATAGGCGCCAATGCAGAAGCTGTAAATTCAATTGCCTCAGTGGCCTTTTT
>JAYWFR010000238.1:0-7936 GCA_043778695.1 Polaromonas sp.
ACGCGCATTTCCTCTTTGGCCCCCACAATGTCGATGGTGGCGGGCACGCTGTCAGTGGTGGTTTTGCCGTCTTTGTTCAGCACTTCTTGGCTGGATTCGCCTTTGATAAGTTCTGCCTTGCCGACAAACTGCGCCTCGTAGCCCAAAATGGCGCCAGTGGTCGGGTCTTTTAGGGGTGTGGTGTTGCGAAACACGCGGTAGTTGACCGGCTGACCTTTGGCGTCGCTGAGTGCTTTGCCAGTATTGCCGGCTGCATAGTCACCCTTGGCATAGGCCCTGTCGCCACGGCTTAGCAGCACCCGGCCTTCTTGGGTGGCCACAATGCGCGGGGCCACCGCAAACTCGGCGGCATCCACAATCAGCGCCTCGGCCAGGAAAGGCTCAATCGCGCTGGCAGACAGCGTAGGAATGGTCGCATCGGCCAACGACGAATAGCGTGTGCGCGGCGAGACTTTGACGGAGTCGGTAGGCGGCCCATCGTTCGGGCCAGCTCGGCGCGCCCTGAGCGTCGCGCGGCCGTTGGCTTTGTCTAGCACCAGCTGCTGGCCGGGGTAAATGCGGTGCGGGTTTTGAATGTCCTGCAAATTCATGCCCCACAGCTCGGGCCAGCGCCATGGTGTTTTTAAAAAAAGACCCGATATAGCCCATAGCGTGTCGCCGCTTTTGACCGTGTAACTGTCAGGCGCGTTCGGTGCCAAGTCACCAAGTGCCACGCCGGTTTGTGCAACTTGGTTGGCGGTGGCTCTTTGATTCGAGGTGATGGGAAGGTTTTGAGCGTACGCCGCGCTGGTGACGCCAAGCACCGCAAACGCTGCGGTCAGATAAGTCAAACGAGGAAAATAGCCGATATTGTTATTCATCTTGATGCGCCTTATACAGGCTGTAACTTAAGAAATTACAGTAGATTTTGTACCTAAGCCTTTGATTAGGCAACGAAAAAGAGCAAACCCAAGGGCTTGAGCGTTTAAAAGTATCGAAAATTTGCGAAAATAGCGACAACCGCACTGCACCCATGACCCAACCCATGACCCAACCCATGACCCAACTCATGACCCAACTCACCATCCTGCGTTACCCCGACCCCCGCCTGCACACCGTTGCCAAACCGGTTGCTGCGGTTGACGCGCGCTTGCAAACCCTTGTCGACGACATGCTGGCAACCATGTACGCATTTGATGGCATTGGCCTGGCCGCCACGCAGGTCAACGTGCACGAACGTTTGATTGTGATGGACGTCAGCGAAGGGCGCGACAAGCCGCTGGTGCTCATCAACCCCGAAATTGTGTGGGCCAGCGACGAGAAAAAACTCAACAACGAGGGCTGCTTGTCAGTGCCTGGCATTTACGACGATGTTGAACGCTTTCTGGCCATCAAAGTACAAGCGCTCGACCTGGACGGTAAAACCCAAATCGTTGATGCCGAAGGCCTGCTGTCGGTGTGCATTCAGCACGAGATGGACCACCTGATGGGAAAGGTGTTTGTTGAGTATTTGTCGCCCCTCAAACGCAACCGCATCAAGACCAAGATGGTCAAGCAGATCAAAGCCGACGCTTGATGCCAGCCGATGAAAGTCACATGAGCGCGAAATGAGCGTGAAATGAGCGTCACATGAGTGTCACATGAAGGTCATTTTTGCGGGTACGCCCGAATTTGCCCGCGTCGCGCTAGAAAAGCTGCACGCCGCAGGTTTTGACATTGCGTTGGTCTTGACCCAACCCGACCGCCCCGCCGGGCGCGGCCTGAAGTTGCAAGCCTCGCCCGTCAAGCAGTGGGCAGAGGCGCACCATATTGCAGTGGCACAACCGCGCAGTTTGCGGCTAAATGGCAAATACCCAGACGACGCAGAGGCCGCCAAAGCCGCGATTGACGCTGCGCAGGCCGACGTGATGGTAGTGGCGGCTTACGGCTTGATCTTGCCGCAGTGGGTTCTTGATACGATGCGCGGGCAATTTTTCGACGGGCCGCCCCTAGAAAAATTAGCCCCCTCGGGGGGCAGCGTAGTACATGAAGTGAAAAGCGTGGGGGCCAGGAAGCTAGGTTGCCTAAACATTCACGCATCATTGCTGCCCAGGTGGCGCGGCGCAGCGCCGATTCACCGCGCGATTGAAGCGGGCGATGCTGACACTGGCATCACCATCATGCAAATGGACGCGGGGCTCGACACGGGCGACATGCTGCTGGTTGAAAAGCAGGCGATAACTATCGACGACACCACACCCACGCTGCACGACAAGCTGGCTGTGCTGGGCGGGCGCTTGGTTGTGGAGGCGCTTGAATTGGCCGCTTGTGGCGGACTCAAGCCTGTCAAGCAGCCGCTGGAAGGCATCACCTACGCGCACAAAATTGACAAGGCTGAAGCCCACATCGACTGGACGCAAAGCGCCGCCGTCATTGAACGGCGAATCCGCGCCTTTAACCCCTTCCCTGGTGTCAGCACTACGCTAGGCGGCGAGGTTGTTAAACTGCAATCCGCTCATGTTTTAGGAGCTTATAGCGCACATAATACGAGCGCTGGCGGCATATTTGGTGTTGGAAATGAGGGCTTGGACGTGGCCACAGGTGATGGTGCGTTGCGCATCACCCGCCTGCAAAAAGCCGGCGGCAAACCCATGGCCGTTGCCGATTTTCTGCGTGGCGCTGATGTGCAGCCTGGCATGGTTTTCAGCGCGCCGCCAGTGTGACGTCGCTGTTTAAACACCCAGAATTCCGACAAGGCTTGCGCGACATGTCGTCAGTCGCGCCGGGCATTGCGTCGTGGGGGCTGATGACCGGTGTGGCGATGATCAAGTCTGGCTTGAGCTTGCCCGAAGCGCTGCTGATGGGGCTGACAGTTTTTGCCGGTAGTTCGCAGTTGGCTGCTATTCCATTGATAGCAGCTGGCGCGCCCATGTGGGTGATTTTGGCGACCGCGTTTTGCGTGAATTTGCGCTTTGTGGTGTTCAGCGCGCATCTGCGGCCCTACGTCATGCACCAGAGCTTGTGGCGGCGCATGCTCAATGGTTACATGACGGCTGATTTGAGTTACGTGCTGCTCACCCGGCGCTATCCGCAGGCCTCAACGGATAGCGCGGTGCAGCGCGCACAAGACGCGTATTGGGCCGGCAACACCACGCTGAACTGGGCCAGCTGGACCTTTGCTGGCCTGCTGGGCATTGCGCTGGCCAATTCAGTCCCACCCGCTTGGGGCCTGGGTTTTGCGGGCATCTTGGCGCTGCTGGGGGTGTTGTGCTCACTCATCACTGACCGGCTGCGGGCGGTGTCAGCCGGGGTGGCGGGTGCGGCGGCGGTGGCGGCGTTTGCCTTGCCGCTTAAGCTGAATATTCTGGTCGCTATTGCCGCAGCCGTGGCGGTTTGCATGCTGCTTGAAAAGCCCAAGATGCCCGTGGTGGCCAACTCGTGAGCCCGCTGGGGACAACAGTAGCAACGACCGACTGGTGGACAGTCACCACCATCATTGGCATGGCGCTGGTCACCGTCATTACGCGCGGGTTTTTCTTCATGTCGAGCAAACCGTGGTCGTTGCCCCAATGGGCGCTGCGCAGCTTGCACTACGCGCCAATTGCCGCGCTGGCCGCCGTCATCGTGCCTGAAATGGTCATGACGCAAGGCCAATTGATCGGCACGCTGAAAGATGCCAGGTTGTATGCCGTAGCAGCAGGGCTGGCCTGGTTTTACTGGCGGCGCGGCATGTTCGGCACCATCGTGGCGGGCATGGCGGTTTATTTGCCGCTTCACATCGGCCTCAACTGGTAAATGTAGCCCCTGCGGGGGCCGCTGCGCCTACAGCCCGGCAAAGCCGGTTCTGTGGCCCTTACTTGATAACACTCACCACCTACAATTTAAGTCTTCCACCTTGTTGACTTAGCTCATTACCTGCCCATGAACTTCATTCGCTTTACCGACCTGTGTGCGCAGGGCCCATCCCATTCAGTCCTTAAGGGTCAGCGCGTTTTTATCCGTGCTGACCTGAATGTGCCGCAAGACGCCGGCGGCAACATCACCGAAGACACCCGCATTCGTGCGTCGATGCGCTGCATTCAACTGGCGTTAGACGCCGGCGCGGCCGTCATGGTCACGTCTCACTTGGGCAGGCCGACTGAGGGGCAATTCAAGTCGGCTGATTCACTCTCGCCGGTGGCCAAGCGCTTGGGCGAATTGTTGGGTCGTCACGTACCGCTGCTAGCCAACTGGATAGATGGTGTAGCCGTCAAACCCGGCGAGCTGGTGATGCTGGAAAACTGCCGCCTCAACATTGGCGAGAAGAAAAACGACGAAGCGCTGGCCCGCAAAATGGCCGCCCTGTGCGACGTGTTTGTGCACGACGCCTTTGGCACCGCACACCGCGCCGAAGCGTCCACCTACGGCATTGCACAGTACGCAAAAATCGCCTGCGCAGGGCCGCTGCTGGCAGCTGAGATGGACGCCATATCAAAAGCGTTGACCAACCCACGCCGCCCGTTGGTAGCGATTGTGGCGGGCAGCAAAGTGTCAACCAAGTTGACGATTTTGAAGGCACTAGCCGCCAACGTTGACCAGCTGATCGTAGGTGGCGGCATTGCCAATACCTTCATGTTGGCCGCGGGCCTGAACATTGGCAAAAGCCTGGCTGAAAAAGACTTGCTGGCTGAAGCAACTGCCGTGATTGAAGCCATGAAAGCGCGCGGCGAAAAATTGGGCAACCCAAGCGTTGCGGTACCCATCCCCGTCGATGTCGTCACCGCAAAAACCTTTGCAGCTGACGCACCAGCCACCATCAAAGCTGCAACTGACGTAGCGGATGATGATTTGATCCTCGACATCGGCCCCAAAACCACCGCCATCCTGGCCGCGCAGCTCATGGCCGCAGGCACCATCGTGTGGAACGGCCCGGTCGGCGTGTTCGAGTTTGAAGCCTTCAGTCACGGCACCGAAGGCATCGCTAAAGCCATCGCAGCAAGCAACGCATTTTCTATCGCAGGCGGCGGCGACACGGTGGCTGCGATTGCCAAGTACGGCATTGAAAAACAGGTTGACTACATCTCGACTGGCGGCGGCGCGTTCTTGGAAGTGCTGGAAGGCAAAACGCTGCCCGCGTTTGAGATTTTGCAGAAGCGGGCTTTGGGCTAGCAGCATGCGCTCCTATTTCAGGAGCTGCTAGCGCACGTTTTATCTGGGCCGTGGGCGTCTTTACCTCTCATATTGCAACTACTCACCATGCAGTAACTGTCATCCCGGGCTCGATACGAGATCAATGACCTTGCTTTCAAGCCGATACGTGTGCCATGCCCCTACAGATATCAATTTCGGCTTGCAGCCCAGGTCATGTTTTCCAACGCCGTAATTTGGCTGACGATGTCGCCATGTTGTTTGCCAGTTGCGGTCATCAGCTTGACGCCGCTAAATTTTGCATGTCGACGATTCATCAAACCAGTGGTTTTATTAGTGGCAAATCCTGATGCCTTCAGCGTCAAAACCAGTTCCAATTCAACCGATGATTGCATGTTACGGTGAAGCACTTGTTGACCTTATGGTGAGCGACTACTCTCAGGAAAAGCTTCAAACTGCCTCGCAGGCCTGCCTTGGCGGATCGGTGTTTAACTTTTGCCTGGCAGCGCAGCGCCAGGGCATGGCGAGCGTGTATTTGAATGCGTTGTCGACCGATGTATTCGGCCGTCAGTTTGCGCATGTGATGACGAAAGAGGGCGTGCTGCTTGATGCCGAGGCACCTTGTCACGAGCCAACGTCGATAGCGGTGGTGCAGTTGGACGCCACCGGCAAAGCCAGTTATGCGTTTCATCGCGAACGGGTTGCCGACACGGCTCGGGCCGCTGATGACGTGATGTCACACTGGCGTGCAGACGTTGTGGCGCTGCACACCGGGTGCCTGATGCTGACACCGTCAGCATGGCCGCAAACACGTCAGATCATGGCGCATGCGGCGGGTCTTGGGTGTGTGGTCAGTGTGGATGCAAATCTACGCCCCGCGGCTTGCCATGACGCAGCCGCTTATTTGCTATGCGTGCTACAGGCCTGTGCAATGGCTCACATCGTGAAAGTCAGCGACGACGACTTGGTCGAGCTGGGCTGGCTAGCTGCCGGTGATGCCTTTGACACCCAGGCTTGCGTCAGCGCGGCGGGTCGGTTTTTCGACTCCAGCACCACTGCGCTGGTGGCATTGACGCTGGGCGCACGTGGCGCGTGGCTGTTAACGCGCAACCATCGCTTGCATGTGGCGGCACCGCTGGACATCAGCGTTGTTGACACGGTAGGCGCTGGGGACAGCTTTGCGGCAGCTTTGCTTGCGCATTTGTATACCAACGGGATGCTGAGCGCGGCGGCGTTACGGCAAGGCTTGAGCGTGACCGATTTGCAGGCTGCGCTGGCACATGCAGTGGCGGCCGCCAGTTTGTGTGTGCAGCGCACGGGTTGCGAGCCCGCGACTTGGGCGCAAACGCAGGCATTTGCTGATGGGTTGATGGGTTGATGGGTTGATGGTCTGACGGGCTGACAGGCTAAAAATAGCGTTTTAGCGCAGTAGACCAAATAAATTAATGGCAAGCCAGTAGTGTCCCAACGTCATCACATCAGAACGTCGTAAGTTAATGATTTACTTGCCGAATTCAGTGTTTCAGCCTGGTCTCGATTTGAACGTCGAAAGCCAAACTGTAGGTTTTTCGCGGATTTCCGCCTCAAACCATCATGCACCAAGGCAAGCTCGTATTTGCGCAACTCATGGCTCTTTTGCCTTTGAGCACATTTCGCCGCTGTGTGGCAGATCACCGGGGGGAACACAAGGTCAAGGACTTCTCCTGCCTCGACCAGTTTTTTGCCATGGCTTTTGCGCAGTTGACCTACCGCGAGTCCTTGCGCGATATCGAAATCAATCTTCGCGCCCAAGCGCGGCGGCTGTATCACATGGGTTTTCGCTGCCAGACGATCTCGCGCAACACGCTGGCCAATGCGAACGCCACCCGACCTTGGCAGATCTATGCCGACTTTGCCCAGCACTTGATCGGCCTGGCCAGACCGCTGTATGCCAAAGATCCGTTTGGCGTGGAGCTCGATGCGGCGGTCTACGCGTTCGACGCCAGCACCATCGACCTGTGCCTGTCGGTGTTTGGCTGGGCACCGTTTCGCTCTACCAAAGCGGCCATCAAGCTGCACACGCTGCTGGACTTGCGCGGCAATATCCCCAGCTTCATCCACATCACCGACGGCAAGACCCACGAGGTCAACACCCTGGACGATCTTGTGCTCGAAGCTGGCGCGTTCTATTTGATGGATCGGGGCTACTTGGACTTTGCCCGGCTTTATGTGATTCACCAGGCCAAGGCTTTCTTTGTCACCCGAGCCAAGCGCAACACGCAATTTTCCAGGCGCTACTCGCATCCGGTGGATCGGATCAACACAGCCGTGATCTGCGATCAAACAGGCGTGCTAACAAACTACCAGTCGAGCAAGGATTACCCGATGGTATTGCGCCGGGTGGTGGCCAAGGACGACAAGGGCAAGCGCTTGGTGTTTTTGACCAACAACATGGCGCTGGCGCCTGAGATGATTGCCGATCTTTATCGCCAGCGCTGGCAGGTGGAGTTGTTCTTCAAGTGGATCAAGCAGCATTTGCGAATCAAGAAATTCCTGGGTACAAGCGAGAACGCCGTGAAGACCCAGATCTGGTGTGCCGTCGCCACCTACGTGCTGATTGCCATCGTCAAGAAGGAATTGCAACTCGAAGCCTCGCTCTACAATTTGCTACAGATTCTTTCGGTCTCCGTATTCGAGAAGAACGAGCTGGCAAGCGCCTTGCAGCTCAGTTCCGCGCTTCCAGAAACACCGCTTGGCGCTAATCAGTTGAACCTATTCAGCTTTTGACCGGACAGTAGTGATGGTCAGTATAGATCATCTATGTTATTGTGTAACTATATTGGTGAAACGAACTACTAGTCGTCATTTCCCT
>JAYWFR010000239.1:0-7927 GCA_043778695.1 Polaromonas sp.
AAGCGAAGGCCTGGGTGACTGGGACATCAGCCGTGATGCGCCTTACTTCGGCATAGAGATACCCGATGCACCGGGCAAGTATTTTTACGTCTGGCTGGACGCGCCGGTGGGGTATTTGGCATCACTGAAAAACCTGCTCGAAAAGCGTGGTGAAAACTTTGACGCGTACATGGCGCAACCCGGCTTGGAGCAACACCACTTCATCGGCAAAGACATCGTCACCTTTCACACGCTGTTCTGGCCCGCGATGCTCAAGTTCAGTGGCCGCAAAACGCCAGACAAGATTCACGTGCATGGCTTTTTGACGGTGAACAACGGCGAAAAAATGAGCAAAAGTCGGGGTACTGGCCTTGACCCGCTCAAGTACCTGAGCCTGGGCATGAGCCCGGAGTGGCTGCGGTACTACCTGGCGGCGAAGTTGAATGCGAAAAATGAAGACATCGACTTCAATGCTGATGACTTTATGCTTCGCGTTAACAGTGATCTGGTCGGCAAGTTTGTGAATATAGCCAGCCGGGCAGCGAAATTTTTACCTGACGGCAAGATAGTTGAATCACGTTCGCTTGAGAAAACCGGCGTGTATGGGTTACTGGGGCTGGTGGCAGAACACTTCGATAGCCGTGAATATGCCAAAGCCATGCGGGAAGTGATGGCGTTTTCCGACACCGTCAACGCGAGATTTGACGCCGCAGCTCCTTGGAAACTGGTCAAAGAAGGCAACGCTGAAGCGGCCGCAGAAATTAGCTCTGAAACCATTCAAATGTTTCGCGCAATCGCAGCTTGTCTTAAGCCTGTTTTGCCCAGCGTTGCAGTTGCGGTAGAGAAATTCCTACAGTGCGACGCGCTAGATTTTCAAAACGCTGCTGATCCACTTGCTGCCGGCCACCAAATTGGCGACTACACGCATTTGATGCAGCGCGTCACTCCTGAGCAGCTTGATGCGTTGTTTGAGCCACTAGCCCAGCAAATACATGCGCAAGCAGCTACTGAATTAGTAGCGAATGCGGTATCGGGGAAGCCCCCACCCCTGCCCTCCCCCGAAAGGGGAGGGAGTGAAGTCCCCGGGGGCGTACAACTTGCCCCCATCATCACGATCGACGACTTCGCCAAAATCGACCTGCGCATAGCCAAAATTGTCAATTGCGAAGCAGTCGAAGGCTCAATCAAACTGCTGCGCCTGACGCTGGACGTGGGTGAAGGCACCGACCTGGAAGGACGTCCCATCCTGCGCAACGTCTTCAGCGGCATCGCCAGCGCTTACAAACCTGAAGACCTGATTGGCAAGCACACGGTGATGGTCGCCAACCTGGCACCGCGCAAGATGAAGTTTGGCATCAGCGAAGGCATGGTGCTGGCCGCCAGCCACGGAGACGAAAAAGTACAGCCGGGCATTTACGTGCTGGAACCTCTACCAGGTGCGATGCCGGGGATGCGTGTAAAGTAAGCGCTCAAAAAAAGTAAGGAATTTGACAATGCCTTACTCTCAGTTCAAACTTACCTCATTGAACAACAGGAGTTTTGCATGGAAGCCATCCTCGAATTAGATGCCACCGTCAGCAGCAAAGGGCAAATTACTCTGCCAGCAGCCATGCGCGCCCGCTTGGGCTTGGTTGAAGGCTCAAAAGTCAAATTTTTCTGCGGCGACAAAGAAGCAACGCTCAGGCCCGAGCTGCCTGTCAGTCACTATCGCGGTTTCTTGCGACATTTGGGCAACATCAATACTGATATGCCTAAAGAGGCAGATCGATTTTGATGAATGTCGTCGATTCGTCCGGCTGGATTGAATACTTTCTTGACACCGCCAGCGCGGACAATTTTGCAGCCGCAATTGAGCAAACCGACCAGCTCATCGTGCCAGCTCTGTCTTTTTTTGAAGTCCATCGCTTTTTAAGCCGAACTGTAGACGCAGTCCAACGCGATACCTGCCTTGACATCATGCGCCGCAGCAAGGTGATTGACCTGAATGTTGAACGAGCCATCGCAGCGTCAAACATCATTCAAAAACATCGCCTGGCCATGGCAGATGCGGTGATGTACAGCATCGCCAGAGAATTCAAAGCCACCTTCTGGACGCAAGACGTTGACTACAAAGACTTGCCGGGTGTGAGCTACCACGCCAAAGCCTTCTAGGCATCCACACAACACCCAGCACAAAAATCAGGACCGCCCCATGCACCCCCTGATTCACGGCTGGACCGACATTGACAACCGCACGTTGCAAACCAACACACGCTTGGGCGCAGTGTTGGCCTTTGTGGCGGGTGCTGCCAATGCAGGTGGTTTTTTAGCGGTCGGCACGTACACGTCTCACATGACCGGCATTGTGTCGGCCTTGGCGGACCACCTGGTGCTGGGCGAACTAGCCCTGGCTGCAGCCAGCCTGGGCGCGTTAACGGCTTTTTTGCTAGGCGCCATGACGACTGCCTGGCTGGTCAACTGGGGGCTACGTGAAAAGCTGAAAAGCGCATATGGATTGCCGCTGCTGCTTGAATCCGCGTTGCTGCTGATCTTTGGTAGTTTTGGCGCGGCCATTAACGCCTGGTCAAACTTTTTTGTGCCGCTGACGGTGCTGCTGCTTTGTTTCATCATGGGGTTGCAAAACGCCGTGATCACCAAAATATCCAAGGCCGAAATCCGAACCACCCACGTCACTGGGCTGGTAACAGACTTAGGCATTGAGCTGGGCAAGCTGCTGTACGTTAACCGCAGCCAAAGGAGCACCGCAGAGCCCGTAAGGGCCAACCGCAAAAAACTGCGCCTACAAAGTATTTTGCTCAGCAGCTTTTTTGCAGGCGCTGTCTGCGGCGCTTTGGGCTTTAAATTTTTAGGCTACGTCACCACGGTGCCGTTGGCGCTAACCCTGCTGATACTGGTGTGGCGCCCGGTGGCGCACGATGTGCGGGAGCGTCTACCGCGCTCGCATTCATCTTGACTACAAATTGCAGCGTACAAATTAGTGCTACAGATTGAATAACAGCTAGCGCATATATTGCTTGGGCTTGGGGCTTATTTAACCCTTAATTTCCGCGCGGATTCACCAAATCTTCCTGCGCAGAGCCGGTACTGACCACCGCAAGGTTCTGGTCAAAAACCACGGTAAAAATCATGGCAGTGTTCGGCGGGCTCAAGAATCGCCAGTCGTAGTGGGTGGTTTGCTGCAAGGCGTAGGGAGTCACCTTCATGGGTTTGCCAAGTATTTTGCGTACCGTTTCCATCGGCATGCCGGGCAGCACTTTGGCAAAGTTGGCGGCGTTTAAGACTTGCCGCAACGCACTCATTTTGCCATCAGGGCCGATGGTGATCATGAAGTTGACATTGCCTGATGGCTGGCGGTTGTATTCAAAGGTTTTTGAGCCTGGTACCGCTGTCGCCCCTGGCATGGGTGTTTTGGCCAAGTCCGCTGCGTCCCAAATTTTCTCTGGCTCGCCAAAACGGGCGCGCACGTCGGCCTCGGTCGCCACGCCTTCTTCCAGCTCGGCAATGCGCTGCTGGTCACAGCCGATCAAGCCCGTCAACATCGACAGCAGACCCATGGCGATCATCGCTTTCTTGGCAAATTGAAGAGTCACAGCAGTCCCCCGGTAAAATCTAGGCACTATACGTCCTCTCCTCCGATTCATTCAAAGCAGTCCATGAACCTCTTGTCCCTTTTCCGCCGCGCTGACTACACGTCTGACGCCACCCAGTTCATTGACCAGCTCAAGGCCAACAAGCCGACGCTGGAAGCCGAGCAACGCGCAGGACGCGCCTTGCTGTGGGATAAAAACCTCAAAGCTGCTGACCAAGCCGACTTTTTAGATGCCACCGTGGCGCAGCAGTCCTATGTTTACGGTACCAGCAGCCACCCGAACGCCAAATAAGCCGTTTTTGCTGCTGTTTAGATACCAAATATGCCGCCAGCCCAGCAATTACCTGCGTTAGCAGCTCCTGATTAAATAGCAGACAGGTTTTGCTTTGACTACTGAACTGTCTTTACCCACAGCGCCCAGCAGCGACATGCCAGCGGTGATTGACCAGGTAGCGCTAGCCCGGCTGTACGGCGAGCCGCTGTTCGCCATGCCGCGCGATTTGTACATTCCGCCTGATGCGCTGCAGGTGTTTTTAGAGGCGTTTGAAGGCCCGCTGGACTTGCTGCTGTACTTGATACGCAAGCAAAATTTCAATATTCTCGACATCCCCATGGCGGCGGTCACGCGCCAATACCTGGTGTACGTTGACGAAATTCGCGCCACTAATCTGGAGCTGGCGGCTGAATACCTGCTGATGGCCGCGATGCTGATTGAAATCAAGTCGCGCATGCTGCTACCGCCAAAAAAGGTAGCCGATGGCCAAGAGGCCGAAGACCCGCGGGCCGAGCTGGTGCGCCGCCTGCTGGAATACGAGCAGATCAAACTTGCCGCCCACAAGCTGAACGCCATGCCCCAGTTTGGCCGCGATTTTTTGCGCGCGCAAGTGTATGTGGAGCAATCTCTCACGCCGCGCTTCCCCGACGTGCATATTGTGGACCTGCAAGAGGCTTGGGCTGGCATCGTCAAGCGCGCCAAGCTGGTTCAACACCACGTTATCTCAAGGGAAGAGCTGTCGGTACGCGAACATATGAGCATTGTTTTACGCAAGCTGCAAGGCCGCAAGTTTTTAGAATTTGAAAACCTGTTTGAAGCCGCACGCGGTATGCCAGTTCTCGTCGTCACCTTCATTGCGCTGCTTGAATTGTCAAAAGAAGGCCTGCTGGAAGTAACGCAGGCTGAGGCTTATGCGCCGATTTATGTGCGCTTGGCCTACACGGCCACATAACGAGGATCAGGCGGCTACATGACCCTGCTGCGGCTACCGCTTCATAAAATCTGATCAGTTCAATTGAAGGACGTCAAGAACCTTGGCAAGATCACGCCCCATGTAGGTTGGCTTGGGGCCGATGGTTTCAAAAGGAAGGCCCTGGCGATTTACCCACAGCGTTGTAAAGCCGAACCAGGTGGCACCGAGCGCGTCCCATGCGTTGCTGGACACAAAGACAATCTCCTCTTTTTCAACGGGAATGTGTTGTTGAACCAAACCATAGCTCTCGGGCGATGTTTTAAATAGCCTGATCGGGTCCACCGAAATGCAATGGTCGAGCAGGTCCTTCATGCCTGCGCTAGCCACCGCGCAGGCGAGCATCTCTGGGCTTCCGTTAGAAAGAATAGCGGTTTGCAATCCTGCCTTGCGCAGCCTTTGAAGCACCGATAGATTTTCTGGAAAAGGTGCTAATTGCGCGTACTGCTGCATCAAGTCTCGGGTGGCATTGCCAATACGGCCCAGCTTCAATCGGTCCAGCGTGTATTCCAACGCGCGTTGGGTGATCTCCCAAAACGGCAGGTAGTATTGGCTGCCTGACGCTCGATGTGGGTCTGACTGGGTGATCAGTCGTGTGTACTCAATTTGCTTGTCACGCCACATCACTGAAATTGCCAAACCCTGGCCGGGGTAGAACTGCTCAGCCAAGGCTTGTATTGAATAAACGTCAAACAAGGTGCCGTAGGCATCAAACACCACCGCTTTTATTGTCATCATTTGGCTCCTGAAAATCTTGATGTGGTCCTCATTCGTGACCATCACGATCGTAATGGATACGAATAAAAACTAATTTAGACTTGCACCCACCGCAAGCACGCTGCCCAGTTTCTGTTTACACAACCCCGCCCCTAGGACGCACCATGACCCCGAATGCAACCCCCTACGGCACGCTCAGCCCCACGCCGACGCCGACGCCCTTGTCTACCCAGTCTTCGCGTAAGCCCATCAGCCTGCCGCGCCTGCGTAACATGCATGCCGCTGGTGAAAAAATCGCCATGCTGACTGCCTATGACGCTACCTTCGCTGCCGTGGCTGACGCCGCAGGCATTGACTGCATTTTGGTCGGCGACTCCCTGGGCATGGTGTGCCAGGGCTTGACCAGTACCGTTGGCGTAACGCTGGAGACCATGCGCCACCATACCGAATGCGTGGCCAACGGCCTGCGCCGCTCACAAGCTACAGCGTGGCTGATTGGCGATTTGCCCTTTGGCACGTATCACGAGTCCAAAGAACAAGCCCTGCGCAGTGCTACGGTGTTGATGCAAGCTGGGGCTCACATGGTCAAACTTGAAGGCGGCGGCTGGACCACCGAGGTGGTGCATTTTCTGGTCGAACGCGGCGTACCTGTGTGTGCGCACCTGGGGCTGACACCGCAAACCGTGCATGCGTTGGGCGGCTACCGGGTGCAGGGCAAAACCGACGAAGCCGCTGCGAAATTAAAACGCGAAGCTGTTGCGCTGCAAGACGCAGGCGCAGCCATGCTGGTGCTGGAAATGGTGCCGGAGATATTGGCGACAGCATTGACCACCACGCTAGCCAACTGCCCCACCATCGGCATAGGCGCAGGCAACGGCTGCGCGGGTCAGGTTCTGGTGCTGCACGACATGCTAGGCATGAATCTGGGAAAAATGCCAAAGTTTGTGCATAACTTTATGGCGGATGCGGGCAGTGTGCGCGGGGCGATGGAGGCGTATACGCAAGCAGTTAAAAATGGCAGCTTTCCAGTTAACGCAACCCACGCTTGGTAACCAGGGCGCCCCATCCCAGCCTTCCCCCGGTAGGGGAAGAAGCAATATAAAAAGAGGAAGTAAACCATGCACATCGTCCACACCATTGCCGACCTGCGCGAAAAACTCTCAAGCTTCAAATGCCCCGCGTTCGTGCCCACCATGGGCAACCTGCACGACGGGCATATTGCGCTGGTGCGCCAGGCCAAACCGCTGGGCGACGTGACGGTTTCCAGCATCTTTGTCAACCGCCTTCAGTTTGCGCCGCATGAAGACTTTGACAGCTACCCGCGCACATTGGATGCTGATGCCCAGCGGCTGGAAGCGGCAGGCTGCAACGTGCTGTTTGCCCCGCGTGAAAAAGAGCTCTACCCCGAACCGCAAACCTACAAGGTGCACCCAGCGACAGACTTGGGCGACATTTTGGAAGGTCACTTCAGGCCCGGTTTTTTTATCGGTGTGAGTACCGTCGTGCTCAAGCTCTTTTCATGCGTCTTTGCAGGCATGCCGGGCGGCGTCGCAGCCTTTGGCAAGAAGGACTACCAACAAGTCATGGTGGTGCGTCGCATGGTGCGGCAGTTTGCACTGCCTATTGAAATTCTCGCTGGAGAAACTCAACGTGCCGCTGACGGCCTGGCGCTGTCATCACGCAATATGTACCTCAAAGAAGCCGAGCGCCTGGAAGCAGCGGAATTGGCGAAAGCCCTGCAAGCCCTGGGCGCTGCCGCCCAAGCCGCAGAACCGCAAGACCTGCCCGCGCTAGAAGCCCAAGCTATGCAAGCCCTGGCCCGGCGCGGCTGGAAGCCCGACTACCTGACAGTCCGCCGCCGCGCCGATCTGATGCCGCCCTGGGGCGACTTAGGCGCGCAGCCGCTGGTGGTGCTAGGCGCGGCAAAGTTGGGGAACACGCGGTTGATTGATAACTTGGAGATTTGAACTTCGGTAGCGAGTTCGTAGTTGGAGTTAGCAACGCGTAACCCAACACCTGATAGTCAGCCAGCGCATTTCTCGAGTTACGCCCTTAGGCTAATCCAATCTACAAATATTCATTGATAAAAACTATTACCCAAACTCTTAAAGTTCTAGTTTTTCTACAGTTTCTGTTGGCGTTTTTTTCAACATTGCTCGGAGACTCATTAAGTAATACGGCTGGGTAAATTCGTAATTCTGGCCCTTAGTTGAGGATTTTTTAATTATTGGATTGTTATTGCTTGGCTTTACCGCAGCTAGCTCACTCAACACTTGGGCGATATTCATATTTCCTTTGGTGCTAGGAGCCTGGGCGGCAGAGCAATTTAAAGTGATGGCGGTGAGTCGTTTTTGAGTTTGGTTTTCAATAGTGGCATTGAGCACGGCATTTTCTACTT
>JAYWFR010000240.1:0-3340 GCA_043778695.1 Polaromonas sp.
TGCTGCTGCTGACCAACATCCCCGGTGTGCTGGACAAAAGCGGCCAGTTGCTGACCGACCTGACCGCCCGAGAGATTGACGAGTTGTTTGCCGACGGCACAATTTCAGGCGGCATGCTGCCGAAAATTGCCGGCGCGCTGGACGCAGCCAAAAGCGGCGTGAATTCAGTTCACATCATTGATGGCCGGGTGCCGCATGCGCTGCTGCTGGAGATTTTGACCGAGCAGGCCTTTGGCACAATGATTCGGTCGCATTGACTCTGGTGTTATTGCCTCCCCTTCCTGCGGAGGGTTAGGGTGGGGGCAAGCACAGTAGCAGTATTTGCACCAAGCGTGCCCCCATCCCTGCCTTCCCCCGGAAGGGGAAGGAGTAAGGCATAAAACCGTTCAAGGTACCAATGAGATTACTTTTAGTTGAAGACGACGTGATGGTGGCCAGCGGCATCAAGCTCGGGCTGTGCCACGCGGGTTACGCGGTTGACTGGGTGGGCAGCGCTGAGCGCGCGCTGGACGCGCTGAAAACTGAAACCTTTGACGCCGCCATCATTGACCTGGGCCTGCCGCAAATGGACGGGCTGGCGCTGACCCGCAGCATTCGGCAAAGCGGCCAAAGCCTGCCAGTGCTGATACTCACCGCGCGCGACGCTCTGCAAGACCGGGTACAAGGCTTGGATGGTGGGGCAGATGACTACATGCTCAAACCGTTCGAGCTGCCCGAATTGCTGGCGCGGCTGCGGGCGTTGCTGCGCCGCTCGCAGGCGGCCACCAGCGCCACCTTAACTTTTGGCCCACTTGAACTGGACTGCGCCAACCGCCAGGCGCGCGCCAACGGCCAATTGATTGAGCTGGGCCCACGCGAGTGGACAGTGATGGAATACTTGCTAACCAACGCCCCCAAACCCACCGCCAAAGACAAGCTGCTGCAAGCGCTGACCGGTTGGGACAAAGAAATGACGCCCAATGCGGTAGAGGTATACATGTCCCGCCTGCGCAGCAAACTGGAGCCACACGCCATTGCCGTGCGGTCAATACGCGGGTTTGGCTACCGGCTGGAGATGGTGGCACCCGTTGGGGCCAGCAACTTGACCAGCGACCCCAGCTGATGCAGCTGGCCATGCAGTCTGGCCTGCAGCGCCGCTTGCTGCTGCTGCTGGCGCTGCCGCTGGGCCTGTTTGCGTTGGTCAGTGTTTACTTTGACTACCAGACTGCGGGCAGCGTGGCGCTGCAAAAAGACCAGCAGTTGCTGCGCCTGATACCGCTGTTGGCCGACTCAGTGCTGCCGCCAGGCAATACAAAGACTGCTGTACCAGTTCTGATGCTGGCTCCCGAAATAGCCGCTTTTGTGGGCGGTAGCCAGCCTGCGGCAGGGTTTCGCATCTCAGACGTTACGGGCCGCTTTTTGGCTGGCGAGGCGTGGATTGATGGCGTGCTGCCTACCTCCAAGGAGCCCGAGTTCCACAGCATTGACAACAAGGGCGTGACTTACCGCATTGCCGCGCAGCGGGTGCAAACCCCAGCTGGCGAGTTGATTGTGCAACTGGCTGACGGTGCCGACGCACGCCAGCAGTGGGTGCGCTCAATTGCTGTCAAGGTGCTGCTGCCCAATTTGCTGCTGCTAGTGGCTGCTGGCTTTGCCGTCAATTGGGCTGTAGCGCGTGCCCTCAAGCCGCTGCTGGACGTGACCCAAACTGTTGAGCGGCGCAGTCCAAGGGATTTAAGTGCTATTGATACCAAAGCAACACCGGCTGAAATTCAGCCGCTGGTGCTGGCATTAAACCGGCTGTTTGGCTTGGTACATGACCAGACTGAAAGCCAGCGCCGCTTTGTAGCCGATGCGGCGCATCAGCTGCGCACCCCGCTGGCTGGGCTGCAGGCGCAGGTAGAGGCCTGGGCGCAAGCGGCAACCAGTGCGCAAGGCTCTAGCAAAGAAGGCGTGGCCAGCGTCACGCTGGCGGCTGACACCCTCATCAAGCTGCGCAGTGCCACTCGGCGCACGTCGCAACTGGCCAACCAGTTGCTGGCCTTGTCGCGTGCTGATGCGCTGGGTAGCGCCGGGCAGCCCATGCAGCAGGTTGACCTGAAAGAGCTGTGCGAGGAAATCCTGGCGCTGTACCTGGACGCGGCGCAAGATAAAGGCATCGACCTGGGCCTACAGGCCGAGCCAGCGGTGGCTACTGGCCACGCCTGGCTGCTGCGCGAGCTGCTGTGCAACTTGGTAGACAACGCCATCAAGTACACGCCGACTGGGGGTAGCGTCACGCTGCGCTGCGGCGTGATGCCGGGCCAGCCTGGCAACGTTTTTTTGGCGGTACAAGACGATGGGCCGGGCATAGCGGCAGGCGAGCGCGCCAAGGTGCTGGAGCGCTTTTACCGGGTGCAGGGTGCCAGCGTAGAGGGCAATGGGCTGGGCCTGGCGATTGCCGATGAGATTGCCCGGGTGCATAAAACCCAGCTGGTGCTGAGCGACGCAAGCGGCACAGACAACGCACGACAAGACGCCCGGGGCCTGTTGGTCATGCTGGTGCTGCAGCAGGAAAACCCCCACACCGCCGCCTGAAAAGAGCGTGGGTGCTGTGAGAGAATCATTTGTACACACACTGGTGTTGATTGCGGCGCTAACCGCTGCGTGCTAGGTCTTTCTTTTTTTAAACCCCCACTCTTAACGTCCTTTTAACGTTCTTTTAACGTCCACTTCAAACGTCCACTTATGCCAGACCTAGCGCCAGCTGCCGACACCCCACCAAACGGCACAGCTGAGCCGAGTGAGGCTCGCAAACGACCCAAACCGGGTGAGCGCCGGGTGCAGATTTTGCAGGCACTGGCCACCATGCTAGAGCGGCCTGGGGCGGAGCGCGTTACCACAGCGGCTCTGGCCGCTAAATTAGATGTGAGTGAGGCCGCGCTTTACCGCCACTTTGCCAGCAAGGCACAAATGTTTGAGGGTTTGATTGAGTTCATCGAGCAAAGCGTTTTCACCCTCGTCAACCAAATTGCCGAGCGCGAAACAGACGCTTCGGCCAGGGCTCGCCGCTTGGTGGTGATGGTGCTCCAGTTTGCCGAGAAAAACCCCGGAATGACCCGAGTCATGGTGGGCGATGCGCTGGTGTTTGAAAACGACCGCCTGCAAGAGCGTATGAACCAGTTTTTTGACAAGCTCGAAGCCAGCCTGAAGCAAGGTCTGCGCGACGCCGCTGCGGCCGGCGGCGCCGCCACCCCAACGGTGGATGCGCAAGTCAGGGCATCCGTTGCGGTCGCCTTTATGGTCGGGCGCTTGCAGCGCTTTGCCCGCTCAGGCTTTAAGCGCCTGCCATCTGAGCACCTTGAGGCCAGCTTGGCGACAA
>JAYWFR010000241.1:0-3338 GCA_043778695.1 Polaromonas sp.
TCTCGCTGCACCAGATGGTTCAGAACGCTTTACCCAGCCTAGAAGATCGTCAACTTAGCTCTCAGTTTGATCTGTTCTGAAAATACCGGACAGTAGTGATCTAAAAAGCATCTAACCGGCGGTTTTAAGCTGATCGAACGCCTACTTGGGTGCCAGCACCGCCATCGTGATGCGCGACACGCAAGTCAGCTCGCCTTTGTCGTTCGTCAGCTCAATGGCCCATACCTGGGTGGTGCGGCCAATATGAACCGGCCGCGTGATACCTGTGACCCAACCACTGGTAGCACTTTTGAGGTGATTGGCATTGATGTCCAGCCCCACCACGCGATACCCGGCGGGTATGCAGCGCCCAGCCCCGCATGAGCCCAGTGTCTCAGCCAACACCACCGCCACACCGCCGTGCAAAAAACCATAAGGCTGCACAGTGCGGCTGTCAACCGGAATACGCGCCTTGATAAAGTCATCGCCCACTTCCAAAAACTCGATTCCCAAATGAGAAACAGCGGTGCCAGCGTTGATGGCGGTGAGTGACTCGACAGAGATGGCTTGCGTCCAGATGGGCATCATATTTGGTATTAAGTAATAGCAAAGCTCCACTATAAAGCGCGACCGCTGAATTGCGTTTGTCGGACGGGTCTGACACCGGCATGCGGCTTTTTTACTCTGATCAGTCCGGGTGCCACTGATACATTTAAAAGTGCACCACAACTGGCAAGTCCGCCGGCTGTTTGTTGCGGAACATACCTTCTGGATCTAACTGCTGGATCTAACTGCTGAACCCAACTGCTGAATCTACCTACTGACATGCCCAAAAAACCTTCGTTATTTCTCAAGCACGATAGACCCATTGCTCAGGCGCTCGCACAAAACGATGCGGTCAAGACCACCGTCGAACAATCCGCCGACGAGCTGCTGGTTGTCAACGCGGTCCTGCAAAAAAATATGCAGGACGACACAGTCAACCCAGAAGTTGTGGTGGCCCTGCAAAAAAGCGAACACATCGGCGACGCCATTGCAGAGTCGGCTGATGAGCTGCAAGCCGTCAACGAGCTGCTAGAGCATGAGGTCGACGAACGAATCTTGCTGGAGCGCGAGCTACTCAAAACCAAAGCCGCCCTGGCCAAAGCCCAAGCGGCACCGGTCTAAGCTTAAGCAACGCCGGTTTACGCCCGACCAGACGCGGTCACTTCCAGTCGGGTTAAGCTCGCGGTCATGACCGCACCTTACGCCCCCCAAATTCGCCTGTACCAGGACTGGCTGGCAGACCACCGCGGCCTGGTGTTTAACGACTACGCCGCACTGCACACCTGGTCAGTCACTGACCTGCCAGCGTTTTGGCAAAGTATCTGGGACTACTTTGGCTTGCTATCACCGACCCCGCACACATCGGTGCTGCAAGGCCGAATGCCCACAGCCAAGTGGTTCAGTGGTGCGCAGGTCAACTACGCGGCGCAAGTGTTTCGCCATGTAGACGCGGCGCACTCTTCGGGCATGCCTGCCATCGTCATCCATGACGAGGCCAGCCTGGCCGGTGGCCAGCCAGCACGCGAGATCAGCTGGCCGGAACTTCAAAGACAAGTAGCGACGCTTGCCCTGCATCTGTTAGCGCAAGGCGTCACACCAGGTGACCGCGTTGCCGCCTACCTGCCAAACATTCCTGAAGCGATGGTGGCGTTTTTAGCCACCGTCAGCATTGGCGGCGTGTGGAGCATTTGCGCACCCGACATGGGCACAGCCGCGGTACTAGACCGCTTTCAGCAAATCGAGCCGAAAGTGCTGATAGCCGCTAGCCATGTGACTTATGGCGGCAAACACATTGACCGAAGCGCGGTGATCAACGAGCTGCGCGCCGGGCTGCCCAGCGTGCAGCACATGATTGTTCATGGCGCCATCAATGCTATTAATTCAGGATCTGCTAGCGCACTAATTGATTGGGCTTCGGCACTAAATAATGCAAATAACAGCCAGCAGGTCGCGGCTTTTGAGCCACTCTGGCTGCCGTTTGAACACCCGCTGTGGATTGTTTATTCCAGCGGCACTACCGGCTTGCCCAAGCCCATCGTGCATGGCCACGGCGGCGTCATGCTGGTGGGCATGGCGTCCAAAGTGCTGCACAACGACGTGGGCTGTAGCTACCAGACTAACAGCTTTGGCGAGCGCTACCACTGGTACAGCTCCACCGGCTGGGTGATGTGGAACGCCCAAGTCGGCGGTCTGGCAAACGGCACGACCTGCGTGATTTTTGACGGCAATCCTGGTGGCACGAAGGAAAACCCAGACTGGACAACCTTGTGGCGCTTTGCTGCTAACACGGGTGTGACTTTCTTCGGTGCGGGCGCCGCGTTTTTTGCCAACTGCATGAAGGCGGGGGTTGATTTGTCACGGTGTGGCGACTTGTCTCACATCAGGGCACTCGGTTCGACGGGCTCGCCCTTGTCAATTGAAGCGCAGCAGTGGGGCACCGATCAGTTTGCAGCAATGGGCACGCCCAAAGGCAGCGACGGGCCGCCCCTAGCGAGCTCAGCCCCCGCGGGGCCACACGGAGTGGGCGAACGTGGGGGCAACACCATGTGGTTCTGCAACATCTCAGGCGGCACTGATTTTGCTGGCGCATTTATCGGCGGCAACCGAGAGCTGCCGCAAGTACCCGGTGAGATGCAATGCCTGTTGCTGGGCTGTGCGGTTCAGGCTTGGAACGAAGCCGGCGAGCCAGTTATCGGTGCGGTTGGTGAGCTGGTCTGCACCGAGCCCATCCCATCCATGCCGCTGTACTTTTGGGGCGACGAGGGTAACGCCAGATATATCTCCAGCTACTTCGACATGTACCCGGGCGTCTGGCGGCATGGCGACTGGCTCAAAATCAACGCGTCTGGCAGCTGCATCATTTACGGCCGCAGCGACGCAACCATCAACCGCCACGGCCTGCGCATGGGCACCAGCGAGCTGTACAGCGCCGTCGAAGCCCTGCCCGAAGTGATGGATTCCATGGTCGTCGACCTCGAATACCTGGGTCGCGAGAGCTACATGCCCCTCTTCGTCGTCCTGCAAACCGGTCTGGCGCTAGACGACGCCCTGCGCACCAAGCTGGTCAACGCCATCAAAACCGCCCTCTCCCCCCGCTTCGTCCCCAACGACATCTTCCAAGTCGCCGAGATTCCGCGTACCCTATCGGGTAAAAAGCAGGAGCTGCCGATCAAAAAACTGCTGCTCGGACAGCCGATTGAGAAAGTGGTGAACAAGGACGCGATGGCGAACCCAGGGTGTTTGGATTGGTATGTGGCGTTTGCGGCGGGTAGGAAGGCGGAGAATGCCCTGATTTAGAGGTATTTTTGGCTTTA
>JAYWFR010000242.1:0-3337 GCA_043778695.1 Polaromonas sp.
AGCAGGCAGGCGGCCAGCACCTCCAGGTCTTCAGCATGGCTAAAGCTCATGATGAGCACGCGCGACTGCGGCGCGATGTGTCTGACTGCGGCCTGGGGCGGGTCGGAATGCTCCGTGACCACAATCGGCCCCAACGCTCGCTCGTTCCGCGTTGCTCCCTGCCCCCCAAGGGGGCGCATTTTTCCTTGGGGCGGCCCAACGGAAAAACCTGTTGGCTCATCAGGAAAAACGCCATCGCGGCTGTCTATCCACGTCACCGCAAATGGCAAACTGGACAGCACCCGCACCAGTGCATGGCCCACGTGACCACCGCCGAACAGTGCCACCGGCGTTAGACGCGATTGCAGTCGCTGCGCCAAGGCCGGCGCGTCTACGGCGCTGACGCATTCAAACCGCAAATGCACCACGCCTCCGCAGCATTGGCCGAGTGAGGGGCCGAGCGCAAAGCGCTGCGTAGATGGCTCGGCCACGCTTGGTATCTTTAACAGCTCACGCGCGCTGGCAATGGCCTGGTATTCGAGGTGGCCACCGCCAACTGTGCCGACCAGCGCGTCTTGAAAAACCGCCATCCAGGTGCCGGCCTCGCGCGGCACCGAGCCCGCTACCGCATGCACCTGCACCAGAACCGCGGGCTGGTAGGCAAGCTTTGCTAAAAATTGTTCTAGGTTCAGGCGGGTACAGGAAACGGTTGGTGCCATCAGTTGTAGGTTAACAAAATAAAAATAGGCAAAATAGCGCCAAAGTTCAAACCTACAACGCCTTGGGAAAAAGCATGAGACAAGAGACTTTAGTTACGCAGCACAACGGCAACCGGCCATCGCCCGCGCTGATAGCCACTGTGTTGGCTGCTACGGCTTTGATAACAGCATGCACAACGCCAATGCCGCCCGACAAGGCGCCAGCACCGCCATCATCCGCGCCAACCGGCCAAGTGATTGGCCCGATTCCAGCCAACAAAGGTTCGGCACGCAGCTCACCCGCTGCTACACCCAAAGCCTACCGCGCTGACGGCGCAACGCACTTGTATGGCCTCAATTCTGAACGTATTTACAAGGGCAAAATGCCGCCGCTGCTGTATGCCGTTGGCGTGCTGAATGTTGAAATTGACCAGGTAGGCAGAGTGACCAGGCTGGACTGGATGCGAGCGCCCAGGCACGCACCCGAGGTGGTTGCCGAAATCGAACGCACAGTGCGCAGCGCAGCGCCGTTTCCGGCCCCCACGCGCCTGGGTAAGGTGGTGTACACCGACACGTGGCTATGGCATGTCAGCGGCAAGTTTCAGCTAGACACTTTGACAGAGGGTCAGGACTGAGGCCTCCACGCTTGTCGCTTTGTGTACGGCGTTGCCCCTAGGCGGCGCTTTTTTACGGCGGCCCGGCAGAAAATTGAAACTGCTTAACTGCCCCGATAAGTTGAATAACTCCACGGGCTGACGAGCAAAGGTACATGGTAGTGCGCACTGGCGTCGGCCACGCCAAAATCAATCGTCACCTGGTTTAGAAAGTTAGGCTCGGGCAGCGCCACGCCGCGTAACTTGAAGTAGCCCGCCACGTCAAACACCAGCCGGTACGTGCCGATTTTTAAAGACGCCGTGTCATACAGCTGGCCATCAGGGTTTCGGCCGTCTGCGTTTAATACAAACTGCTTGACCAAAGCAACGCCACCGCCGTGGGTGGTGTACAAAGAGACCGCCATGCCGCTGGCTGGTGCCCCAATCATGGTGTCCAGTACGTGAGTGCTCAAGCCCATAGTGAGTCTTTCCAAATAAGGTTCATAACAAATTGCAAGGTACACCACCGACCGGAGTCGCCGATAATTTGAAGATGATAGCCGCCCGTTAAAGCAGCCATTTCACAGTCCTTGAATTCAAGCCCTATGCCTCAAGCGCACGCACAAACCTCTGCACAAAGCCACTATCCCCGCGACCTGGCGGGCTACGGCAGCAACCCACCGCACGCCCAGTGGCCGGGCAAAGCGCGCGTTGCGGTTCAGTTTGTACTGAACTATGAAGAAGGCGGCGAAAACTCGGTGCTGCATGGCGACGCCGGGTCTGAGCAGTTTTTGTCGGAGATGTTTAACCCGCCCAGCTACGCCGCGCGGCACTTGAGCATGGAAAGCATTTATGAATACGGCTCGCGCGCAGGAGTGTGGCGCATTTTGCGTGAGTTTGAAAAGCGCCAGCTGCCACTAACCGTCTTCGGTGTGGGCATGGCCATGCAGCGCGCACCCGACGTGACGCAGGCGTTTGTTGAACTTGGCCATGAGATTGCCTGCCATGGCTGGCGCTGGATCAACTACCAACAAATTGACGAGTCCACCGAGCGCCAGCACATGCGCTTGGGGCTAGATGCGATTGAAAAACTGACCGGCGCGTGCCCACTCGGCTGGTACACCGGCCGCGACAGCCCCATCACCCGCCGCCTGGTGGCCGACGATGCCCGCACGCTGTACGACAGCGACTATTACGGGGATGACCTGCCGTTTTGGACAAAGGTACTGCGCACTGATGGCGTGGAAGTACCGCGCTTGGTCGTGCCCTACACGCTGGACGCGAATGACATGCGGTTTTCATCGGCTCAGGGCTTTGCGCACAGCGAAGATTTTTTTGTGTACCTGCGTGACAGCTTTGATGCGCTGTATGCAGAGGGTGACGCCGCTGGTTTGAACCAACCAAAAATGATGAGCATCGGCATGCATTGCCGCTTACTGGGCCGGCCGGGGCGCATTGTGGCGCTGCAAAAATTTCTCGACCACATTGAAAAACACAACCACGTGTGGGCCTGCCGCCGTGTTGACATAGCCAAACATTGGCAGGCGGTGCACCCTTACATGACAAACAAGCCATGACCCTCACACTCCATCAAATCAACGCCGCGTCACATGCGGATGCGCTGCAGATGCTAGACGGCTTGTATGAACATTCTCCTTGGATAGCCGAGCAGGCACTGGCCTTTAGGCCGTTTCAATCGCTGGCACATTTGAAACAGGTCATGGCGAATGTGCTGCATGGCGCAGACATACAGGCACAAACCAGTTTGATTCGCGCCCACCCCGAGCTGGCCGGCAAAGCCATGGTCAGCAAAAGCTTGACAGCAGAATCAGACAACGAGCAAAACTCGGCGGGTCTCACCCAATGCACACCAGATGAATTCGCCACAATCGGGCAACTCAACGGTGAGTACAACGCCAAATTTGGTTGTCCGTTTATTTTGGCGGTGCGAGGTACGCGTGGTGTTGGCCTTGACAAGCAGCAAATCATCAGCACCTTTGCGCGCCGTTTGAACAACCACCCCGAGTTCGAAATGCAAGAGTGCCTGCGCAATATTCACCGCGTGGT
>JAYWFR010000243.1:0-19124 GCA_043778695.1 Polaromonas sp.
GGCTGCGGGTGGGGGTGAGGCGGCTCGGGCCAAGCATGTGGCGCGGGGCAAGTTGCCGCCGCGTGAGCGGGTGCAAATGCTGCTGGACCCGGGCACGCCCTTCCTAGAACTTTCTCCTCTTGCGGCGCACGCCATGTACGACGGCGCGGCACCTTGTGCGGGGCTGATTACCGGCATTGGCCGCGTGAGCGGTGTCGACTGCATGGTGGTGTGCAATGACGCGACCGTCAAGGGCGGCACGTACTACCCGATGACGGTGAAAAAGCATGTGCGCGCACAAGAAATTGCGCAGCAAAACAACTTGCCGTGCATCTACCTGGTCGACTCAGGTGGGGCCAATTTGCCGAACCAGGACGACGTGTTTCCTGACCGCGACCACTTTGGCCGCATCTTTTATAACCAGGCGCAAATGAGCGCCGAGGGCATTGCGCAAATTGCGGTGGTCATGGGCAGTTGCACAGCAGGCGGCGCCTACATGCCCGCCATGAGCGATGAAAGCATCATCGTGGCCAACCAGGGCACCATCTTTTTGGGCGGGCCGCCGCTGGTCAAGGCCGCCACGGGCGAGGTGGTTACGGCTGAAGACCTGGGCGGTGGTGATGTGCACACGCGGCTGTCTGGCGTGGCCGACCATTTGGCGCAGAACGACATGCATGCGCTGCAGCTGGCGCGTACTGCGGTGAAGAATTTGAATCGAACCAAAGCGTCAAATTTAGCATCAAATCAGGCTGTAGCCTTGGTAAATATTGCGCAAGCAGCTCCTAAATATGAAGCAAACGAGCTCTACGGCGTGATACCCACCGACACCCGAAAACCTTTCGACGTGCGCGAAATCATTGCCCGCATTGTTGACGGCAGCGAGTTTGACGAGTTCAAAGCGCGCTACGGCACCACGCTGGTGTGCGGCTTTGCAGCCATTGAGGGCATGCCGGTCGGCATCATTGCCAACAACGGCATTTTGTTCAGCGAGTCAGCCCTGAAGGCCACGCACTTCATTGAGCTGTGCTGCCAGCGCAAAATTCCGCTGGTGTTTTTGCAGAACATCACCGGCTTTATGGTCGGCCGCAAATATGAAAACGAAGGCATCGCTCGCAACGGCGCCAAGATGGTCACGGCTGTGGCAACCGCTGCGGTGCCCAAGTTCACCATCATCATTGGCGGCAGCTACGGCGCGGGCAACTACGGCATGTGCGGCCGGGCGTTTTCGCCGCGCTTTTTATGGATGTGGCCCAACGCCCGCATTTGCGTGATGGGTGGCGAGCAGGCGGCTGGCGTGCTGGCCACAGTCAAACGTGATGGCATCGAAGGACGGGGTGGGCAGTGGAGCAGCGACGAAGAAGCGGCTTTCAAGCAGCCCATCCTTGACCAGTTTGCACACCAGTCGCACCCCTACTACTCAAGTGCCCGGCTGTGGGACGACGGCGTGATTGACCCGGCAGACACCCGGCGCGTGCTGGCACTGGGCTTGTCAGCCGCGCAAAACCGGGCGATACCGGAGACGAAGTTTGGTGTTTTTAGAATGTAATGTGTATAATTTTGATATTTAATACACATTAATGGGAAGCGACCATGCGCACCAACATCGTTATTGACGACCACCTCATGCAGGCCGCTATGTCTGCAGGCAACTTCAAGACCAAGAAAGACGCAGTTGAAGAAGGCTTGCGCTTGTTGGCCAGACGCAAGGCCTACCAAAATATACGCGCACTACGCGGCAAGATTCATTGGTCACTTGACGGCGACTGGACGCAGCCAGAGCATAGTGTGCAAGAGCCTCATACCGATTGGCCCGCTGGGGCAAAGGGCTCTGCATGATCACTGCAGACAGCAGCGTCTGGATCGACTACCTCGCTGGCAGAACAACACCAAAAGCGCAACTGCTAGACGAAGTGCTGGAGGACTCAAGTCACGACTTTGTACTCCTTGACGTGGTGCTGATGGAAGTGCTGCGCGGTTGCCGTTTTGAGCATGAATGGCGACTGACCAACGAGGCCTTGTCAGACTTGCCAGTCCACACAGCAGGCGGCGACAAAGTTGCCAGATCTGCCGCGGCGCTGTATCGGCAATTGCGCAAAACGGGTATGACCGTTCGCAGCCCGATTGATTTGCTAGTGGGCGGTTGGTGTATCGAATCTGGCTGCGCCCTGATTCACAACGACCGCGACTTTGTGCCCATGCAGCGGCATGGTTTGCAAACCTTCGAGGCAGAAAAGTTATGACGAACAACATCTACACAACCCCCGACCACGAGCTGCTGCGCGAGCAGGTCAACCGCTTCATCTCGCGCGAAGTTGAACCGTACGCTGCCGCTTGGGAAGAAACAGGCTGCGTGCCGCGCGATGTGCTGCGCAAGATGGGCGATGCTGGTTTGCTGGGGCTGATGTATGAGTCTAAATACGGCGGTGCTGAGGCCGACGCGCTGACCAATCTGGTGTTTGCTGAAGCATTGAGCCAGTCAACCTTTGGCGGCTTTATCATCACGGTGCTGGTGCACACCGACATGGCCAGCCCGCACCTGCACCACGCGGGCAGCGCGGCGCAAAAAGCCAAGTATCTGCCGGGTGTGATCCAAGGCGAGCTGATCACCGCAGTAGCCATCAGCGAGCCGGGTGCGGGCTCAGACGTGGCGGGCATGCGCACCACAGCCAAACGCGATGGCGATGACTGGGTCATCAATGGCACAAAGATGTACATCACCAACGGCGTGCACGCCAACGTGTATTTTGTAGCGGCCAAAACCGGCACTGCGCGGCACGACATGAGCATGTTCATCGTTGAAAAAGGCACACCCGGTTTTACCGTAGGTCGTGCACTTAAAAAAACAGGTTGGCTGTCGTCTGACACGGCTGAATTGATTTTTGACAACGTGCGCATCCCGGCTGGCAACCTGCTGGGTGACGAAGGCAAAGGCTTTTATTCGGTCATGAAAAACTTTCAGACTGAGCGCATTGCTTTGGGCGCGATGGCAGTCGGCCACTGCACCCGCGCCCTTGAGCTAACGTTAGATTACGTGCGCCAGCGGCAGGCTTTCGGCGCAACCTTGTGGGACAAGCAAACCATACGCCACCGCATCGCCATGCTGGACGCCAAGACTCGCGCGGCGCGGCAGTTTATGTACCACTGCGCCTGGTCAGTAACACAAGGGCATGACATCGTTCAGGAAGTGTCTATGCTGAAAGCGTTGACAGGCGAGCTGGTCAATGAGGTGCTGCAAACCTGCCAGCAGTTTCACGGCGGCATGGGCTTTATGCGTGAGACACCGATCGAGAGGCTATGGCGCGACGCGCGCGTGCTGGGCATAGGCGGTGGCGCGACTGAAGTCATGCTGGAAGAGGTTGCTAAGAGGTATTGATAATCGGCACCCGCCTGACTCTATTGCGCGGTGTGTAACGCCTGTAGTCCAATAGATGGCAGAACATCAGGAAAAACAAAATGCAAACATATCGTCGGTTGTTATTTGTAGGATTGGTTTTGCTGGGCATCGCAGATGCGTGTGCCAGATTGCCCGAAACCACGCCCGACCGTTACGTTGAAGTCAAAAAAATTTCAGCTCCAGCAGAGCAATTACTGTTTCAGCTGGCTTATGCCGCACAGCCCTTGTGCCAGAAAGACCCTGCCGACTGGACGTGGAGTCTGGGAGCTTTTCCCTGGACTGTTCCCGCGGTACGAAATGAAAAAGTACCTGACAGATGGCATGCAAATACAGATGCAATGGCCGCTTACTACAAAGTCAGGCCAGGCAGCAGCATTTTTCTGGCAGACATGGACAAGACGCCATGGGGTTTTGCCGGATTCAAGATACATGAGCCCTTTGAGTTTGCCGAGCAGGAGCAGGCAATTCTCAGGTTCTACTCTGCGCCGAAACCTGATGCGATTGGTCCTAATGTCCGTGAGAAAGACCCGGCGGCGAATCCGCTGGTTGAATTTGTGGTTCGACGCAATGATGAGCTGTCAAAGGTGGTGGTGCGGAGGGTGCCGGTTTGCCAGCTCTCAATGACTGTTGTTGATGGAACTTATCGCTACGCCGATTCCGACGGCGGCGTCGTTATCATGACAGTTCTCTTGCTCGCCAAGCTCTCCAGGGAAGAGCTCGTAAGCGTCCTCTCGCATGAAGTCGCGCATGTGGCGTTAGGGCTTAGTCGGGGCCGATCAAGGGGCAAGGCAATCGCAACAGCCCTCCTGGGCACACTAGCTAAGATTGGCGAGAATCAGGAATCCGGGTTGTCTGAACCTAAACCTGCAGACCTTATCAAGGCTGACCGACTTGCCATGCGCCTCGCGTCCGGTTTCGGCGTGGATGTGCCCGCGTACGTGGCCATCATGCGTAGTCTGATTAAAGACGAAGATTCGTTCGGCGCGCCAACCTATCGACGTACGCGAGGCATTCATCAAATGCGTGAGGAGCAACTGCAGCGTAGCGTCGATCTTTGGGTCGAGAAAAAGAGTTTTTACACCCTCGCTGGCGTCGATATTGCGCTCGAACGGGAGGTTTCTCGCCGTGCGAAGCAGGTGTATTCCGATCCAGCCAGTGTCTTTTCTGTAAACCCGACCGTGACGAAAGTGAAAGCGCCGCTTGCCGGAGCCGGAAACCAGGACTCCGTTGCCGCAGCCGAATTGCCGCCTGTCGAAAAGCATGCCGCTACAGTGCCGCCGCCCACGCAGTTTGCTGCACTGGAGGATGTCGACGCCCTTCCGCGTGTGGGCCCGACTGGTCGATCTCTTTATCGTGAATGGTTGTCTAAGCCTTTTCCACGAGCGGTAGCGATATCAGACAAAGGTGCACTCGCCCGAGGCTATGGGAGCGATGCGATGGATAGAGCAATACGTACCTGCCAAAAATTCAACAACCCATGCCGCCTGTATGCGGTCGATGACCAGATTGTCTGGACAGCACCATGAACCACCTGCATTTGCACGTCGCCGATCTGGTGGCCACCGTGACTTTGAACCGCCCTGACGTGCGCAACGCCTTTAACGCTGAGCTGATTCAAGCCATAACCCTGGCCTTTGTTGAATTGGGGCAGCGCAGTGATGTCCGCTGTATCGTGCTGGCAGCCAATGGCCCCGCATTCTGCGCCGGCGCAGACCTGAACTGGATGCGCAGCATGGCTGACTACACGCATGCGCAAAACCTGGCTGACGCAGGAAAACTAGCAGCCATGATGCGCACGGTGTATGAATGCCCCAAGCCGACGATTGCGCGCATCCACGGTGATGTGTATGCGGGTGGTACTGGATTGGTGGCGGCTTGCGACATGGCGGTGGCGGTTGATACCGCGCATTTTTGCCTGAGTGAAGTCAAGCTGGGTTTGGCGCCCTCGACCATCAGCCCGTACGTTATTCGCGCCATGGGTGCGCGGGCTGCGCACCGATATTTTTTAACCGCTGAAAAATTTACAGCTGCTGAAGCGTTGCGTATTGGTTTTGTGCACGAGGTGGTCGCCGCCGATACTTTGGATGCCAAAGTTGCCGAGTTGGCGAATGCGCTGGTCCATGCTGGGCCTGAAGCCGTCAAGCTTTGCAAAAAGTTGGTGCAAGACGTCGCGGGCAAAGACATCACTGCGGAGCTGGTTGACATGACGATAGCCAGCATCGCTGATATCCGCGTCAGCCCCGAAGGGCGCGAGGGACTGCAATCGTTTCTACAAAAGCGCAAACCCAACTGGTTACCTCATTCAGTTACTTGATCTGGAGTCGTGATGCCTACCCTTGACACCCCTCAATTGATAGCATTGGCTGGCGCGCTGGGCTGGGCTAGCGGCATCCGCCTGTACCTGGTGGTGCTGCTCACCGGCCTGGCGGGTTTTATGGGCTGGGTCACGCTGCCGCAAGGCTTGCATTTGCTGGCCAACCCGGTAGTGCTGGGGGCTAGCGGTTTTATGGTGTTCATTGAATTTTTTGCAGACAAAATCCCGGGGCTGGATTCATTGTGGGACGTGGTGCATAGCGTCATCCGTATCCCCGCAGGCGCTGCGCTAGCCGCCAGTGTTTTCAGTGCTGATAGTGGTGCTATGGCTTTAGTAGCGGCTCTGCTCGGTGGTACGCTGGCTGCCACCAGTTTTACCGCAAAGGCAACGACTCGGGCGGCGATCAACACATCGCCAGAACCGTTTACTAACGTCGGTGCATCATTGGTTGAAGACACGATGGTGCCGCTGGGCTTGTGGGCAGCGGTGGCGCACCCGTTTGTTTTTGTACCTGCGTTGCTGCTGGTGCTGGCGCTGAGTGTTTTTTTGATTTACATCTGCTGGCGTTTTTTAAAGCTGTTGTTTGGCCGGGTCGCGCGCATTTTTAGCGGTCGGCCTGACCCCGGCGTTGCGCCCGCATTTAAGTTCAAGTCACCTTTTTCGAAGAACGACAACCATGTTTAAAAAAATACTCATCGCTAACAGAGGGGAGATCGCTTGCCGCGTAGCAGCCACTGCAAAGCGCATGGCTATCAAAACCGTAGCGGTGTTTTCAGAGGCTGACGCCAAAGCCAAACACGTCAGCGCCTGCGATGAAGCTGTGTACATTGGCGTCAACGGTTCCAGCGCCCCAAAAGACAGCTATTTGCGTTGGGAAGCCATCATTGCAGCAGCCAAAGCCACAGGCGCTGAAGCCATACACCCAGGTTACGGTTTTTTAAGCGAGAACGAAGCCTTTGCGCAGGCTTGTGCTGACAACGGTTTGGTCTTTATTGGCCCGCCGCCTTCCGCCATCAAAGCCATGGGCTTGAAGGCTGAGTCCAAACAACTGATGGAAAAAGCCGGCGTGCCACTGGTGCCCGGCTATCACGGCGCGGATCAGTCACCCGCACTGCTCAAACGCGAAGCCGACCGCATTGGCTACCCAGTGCTAATCAAGGCCAGCGCAGGCGGCGGCGGCAAAGGAATGCGTGCGGTAGACAAAGCTGAAGACTTTGATGCGGCGCTCGCATCGTGCAAACGCGAAGCTATCAACAGCTTTGGCAATGACAACGTGCTGGTCGAAAAGTACGCCCAGCGCCCACGGCATATCGAGATTCAGGTGTTTGGCGACACGCACGGCAACTATGTGTACCTGTTTGAGCGTGACTGCTCGGTACAGCGCCGTCACCAAAAGGTGCTGGAAGAAGCGCCTGCGCCCGGCCTGAGCGATGCCATGCGCACGCAGATGGGTGAAGCTGCGGTAGCTGCGGCCAGAGCAGTTAACTACGTTGGCGCGGGAACTGTCGAGTTCATCGTCGAGCAGCTGCCTGACGGCGGCATGAAGTTTTACTTTATGGAGATGAACACGCGTTTGCAGGTTGAGCATCCAGTGACTGAAGCCATCACTGGCCTTGATCTGGTTGAATGGCAACTGCTGGTAGCCAGTGGGCAAAAGCTGCCGCTGGTGCAGGACCAATTGCAAATCAACGGCCACGCCATTGAAGCGCGCATCTGCGCTGAAAGCCCAGACAATAATTTTCTGCCAGCCACCGGTACTCTGCACGTTTACGCCAAACCCTACGCAACGTCGTTTGAGCGCGGTGCCGTGCGTATTGACGACGGCGTGCGCCAAGGCGATGCGATATCGCCCTTTTATGACTCGATGGTGGCCAAGCTCATCGTGCATGGCAAAACACGGCAAGAAGCGCTTGCCCGACTGGACGCTGCACTGGCGCAAACGCACATTGTGGGACTGAACACCAACGTGCAATTTTTGCGCTACGTGCTGCAAAGCGAGTCGTTTGCCAACGCCAATTTAGACACGGCCTTGATCCCTCGCGAAGAGGCGGTGCTGTTCAATCAGGAACGCATTGGTTTGCCGATGGCCGTGGCCTGCGCAGTTGCCCATACCCTGACGCAAGAAAAAGCGCTTGAGACGAACGACCCATTTAGCTGCCGTGATGGCTGGCAGCCCTACAGCGTAACGCTGCGGCGCTTTGAGTTTGAATTTCATGGTGCGTTGCAAAAAGCCGAGCTGACCTATTTGCACGATGGCGCTTTGCATCTGGCAGTTGGCGGTGCAGAGGGTGTGCTGACATTTGCGCACACGACAAGTGGGGTCAATGTAGAGTTTGCAGTGCAGAAAATGACCGTAAAAGTCTATAGCAATAGCGCTGTAGCCCATATATTCAGTGCGCAAGCAGCTACGCAAATAATAGCAATTGATATGCTGGATCACGCCGGTGCTGCGCAGGCTGACACTGGACGCCTGACTGCGCCCATGCCTGGCAAAGTGGTGTCGTTTGCCGTCAAGGCAGGCGACAAAGTCAGCAAAGGCCAGGCGCTGGCGGTGATGGAGGCGATGAAGATGGAGCACACCATTGCCGCCCCGCTGGACGGCGTGGTTCAAGAACTCCTCTACGCCCCTGGCGACCAGGTGACGGAAGGCGCAGAGCTGCTCAAACTCGGTGCATAAAGCTGTGCGCGTAACGTTTTGCTGCCTGGACACCAACGCCCAGCCTTGGCTGGAAGGGTTGCGAGCCGCCTTGCCGAACGCAGACGTGGCGCTGTGGGCAGCGGGAGCAAGCCAGGCCGACTACGCCATAGTGTGGGCGCCACCCCAGCAGTTCTTTGACGAACAAGCCGCGCTCAAAGGCGTCTTCAACATCGGTGCGGGTGTTGATGCGTTGCTGAAGCTGCGCCTGCCTACAGGCGTGCCTATCGTCAGGCTCGACGACGCGGGCATGTCGGTTCAAATGGCTGAGTATGTGTGCCATGCCGTCATACGCCACTTTAGGGAGTTTGATGCTTATGAAGCCGATGTGGCGACCGGCAAATGGTCTTACCGCAAGCCGAGAGCGCGTGCGGATTTCCCGGTTGGGGTAATGGGGTTGGGCGTGCTGGGGGAGCGAGTAGCGCTTGCTTTGAAGCAGTTTGATTTTCCTGTGCTCGGCTGGAGCCGGTCTGCAAAGAGCATTGACGGCGTACAGTGCTTTGCAGGCGCTGAAGGGTTCAATTACTTTTTGGCTGCGACACGTATCCTCGTCTGCTTGCTGCCGCTGACATCCGAGACAGAAAACATTCTGAACCAAGGCAACCTGTCGCGATTGCTGCCCGGCGGCTACGTCATCAATGTTGCACGCGGCGGTCATGTGGTTGATGACGATTTGATTGCCTTGATTGACAGTGGGCACTTGGCTGGTGCAACACTTGATGTTTTCAGGCAAGAGCCTTTGCCCAAAGAGCACCCGTTTTGGCAGCATCCGAAAATCACTGTCACCCCGCACACATCTGCCCGCACCCTGCGTGCTGAAAGTATTGCGCAGATTGCTGGGAAAATTCAGGCGCTTCAAGCCGGTGCGGCTATTGCTGGCATTGCAGGCGTGGTCGACATGAAAAAAGGATACTAAACCAATGAATTACCCCAGCAAAGTCAAACTCGTTGATGTTGGCCCGCGCGATGGTCTGCAAAACGAAAAAACCATGGTGCCTGCGGCCATCAAGATTGAACTGGTGCACCGCTTGCAAGATGCCGGTTTGACAGAAATTGAAGTTACCAGCTTTGTGTCGCCAAAGTGGGTGCCGCAAATGGCCGACGCGCTCGACGTGATGGCGGGTATGCAGCGCAAGCCGGGTGTGCGCTATTCAGTGCTGACGCCCAACATGAAGGGCTTTGAGGCAGCTGCGACAGCAAATCCCGACGAGATTGTGGTGTTTGCTGCTGCCAGTGAAGCTTTCAGCCAGCGTAATATCAACTGCTCAATTGCTGAGAGCATCGAGCGCTTTGCTCCCGTGGTGACGGCTGCAAAAGCAGCGGGCATCTACACCCGTGGTGCAATTTCATGCGCTGTCGGCTGCCCGTACGAAGGCGATGTTGCACCTGGCCAAGTCGAGCTGGTCGCGCGCTTGATGAAAAGCATCGGGGTGCAGCATGTAGGCGTAGCCGACACGATTGGCGTAGGTACGCCGCTCAAGGTGCAGCGCGCCATGGACGCCGCACTCAAGCATTACGCCCTGGACGATATCTCGGGCCACTTTCATGACACCTACGGCCAGGCACTTGGCAACACACTTGCAGCGCTGCAGCTGGGCGTGTGGCAATTTGACACGTCAATTGCCGGCCTGGGCGGCTGCCCTTATGCCAAAGGCGCTACAGGAAATGTAGCAACTGAAGACGTGGTGTACATGCTGCACGGCATGGGCATTGAGACGGGGATTGATTTGGACAAACTGGTCGATGCGGGAAAGTTCATCAGCGACTTCTTGGGTCGTAAGCCTAATTCGCTTGCCGCAACGGCTTTGCTGAACAAGAGGTCCAACTGAAATGTACGGTTCAGAACGCATCGCTTTACCCGAGGGCGTACAAAAAGTAGCCAAACTGCTGCAAGCCAAGGAGCACCCCCACGCCCCTGTCATGCTGACCGACGCTGCCCGCACGGCTAGCCAAGCGGCTGCTGCGCTGGGTGTAGGCGCCGGTCAGATTGCCAAAAGCATTGTGTTTCGCCGCAGGTCTGACGACGCCGCCGTTCTGGTGGTGACATCTGGCGATCAGCGGGTAGATGAAAAAAAGCTGGAAGCCATCGTGTGCGTAGACGGCGAACGACTAGGCCGCGCCAATGCTGAATTTGTCAAAACTAAAACCGGGTTTTCAATTGGCGGTGTATCGCCGCTGGCACATGCCACGCCGGTGGTGGTGTTGATTGACCAGTCGCTGTTTCGGTTTGATCAGATTTGGGCGGCCGCCGGACACCCGAACGCGGTGTTTCAGTTAGCGCCTGCTGAGCTGGAATGGATGACAGGTGCCCCGGTGGTGGACGTAGCTGTCAACTCAGTCGAAGAAAAGTCAGCGCAGCTAAACGCTATTACTTTAGTAGCTGCTAGCGCAAATAAAGTAAGGGCTACAGGGCAAATTACCTCTCCCTGCATTTCTATTTGCCGAATGCACATTGTTACTGGCGTGTGTGAAGGCTGCTTCAGAACCACGGGCGAAATAGCAGCTTGGGGGACTGCCGGGGACGATGCCAAGCTGGCCACCTGGTCGCGCATTGAACAGCGCATGGCCGCGCTGCAAGTGTGAGTTCGTCATGAAGCACATCACTTTTTACCTGGACTTCATCTCGCCGTACGCTTACTTGGCGTTTGAGCAGTTTCCTGAAGCGCTCAAAGGCATCAGCTACAGCACGGACTACAAACCGGTGTTGTTTGCTGCCATGCTCAAACATCACGGCCAGTTAGGCCCCGCTGAAATTGCCCCCAAGCGCGACTGGACGTATCGGCAAGTGATGTGGCTGGCAGACCGATTAAACGTGCCGATGCGTATGCCCGCCAGCCACCCGTTTAACCCTTTGCCGCTGCTGCGGCTGGCTCTGGCGTGTGGCGAGCAGGCGGGCAGTACCAACCGCTTTATATGCGAGTCAATTTTCAAATACGTTTGGACCAGCGGCGCGGACATGAGCGATGCCGCGCGTTTCGAAGCGCTGGTCGCGCAGCTCATGCCGCCCCATGATCCTAAAAGCGATGCGGTTAAAAACAGCTTAAAAGCCAACACCGAAGCCGCCATCAGCCACCATCTTTTTGGCGTGCCCGCTTTTGAGGTGGATGGCAAAGTTTTTTGGGGTTTGGACGCATTGCCCATGCTGCGCGACTACCTGCTGGGTTCGACGTGGTTCGAGGGCGGTGGCTGGCACAGCGCTTGTCAGGTTGCGGGCGGCGTAGTTAGAAATAAATAGCGGTTGGGCCTAACGTTTTCCCTTGAAAATCCGCATCCTGAAACGTAAGTTGCGGGTTTCCCCTTGAGTTGTCAGGTCTTGTTATTTTCGCGTCAGAGCGGGGTCAGTCCCAACCAAAACAATGCTCCAATCTCTCATGTCGGGAGTCTTGTTATTTTTTGGAGACATGTATATGGCAACAGCAACAGCTGCACCGCGCCCCATGACTGCTGAGGAGAAGAAAGTTATCTTCGCTTCATCATTGGGTACTGTGTTTGAGTGGTACGACTTTTATCTGTACGGCTCATTGGCCGCCGTGATCGCCAAGCAATTCTTCGGAGGTCTGGATCCTACATCGGCCTACATTTTTGCGCTGCTAGCATTCGCTGCAGGCTTTATCGTTCGCCCGTTTGGTGCCTTGGTCTTCGGCCGCTTGGGCGACATGATCGGCCGCAAGTACACTTTTTTGGTCACGATTGTGATCATGGGTTCGGCAACGTTCATCGTCGGTTTGCTGCCCAACTACGCCACCATCGGCATTGCCGCGCCAATTATTCTGGTTGCACTGCGTATGCTGCAAGGCTTGGCTTTGGGTGGTGAGTACGGCGGCGCTGCTACTTACGTTGCTGAGCATGCCCCTCAGGGCAAACGTGGTGCCTACACCGCGTGGATTCAAACCACAGCCACGCTGGGTTTGTTTTTGAGTTTGCTGGTTATTTTGGGCGTGCGGCTCACTTTGGGTGATGCAGCATTTGCTGACTGGGGCTGGCGTATTCCGTTTCTGTTGTCCATTCTGCTGCTGGGCGTGTCGGTCTACATCCGTTTGAGCATGAATGAGTCGCCCGCTTTCGCCAAAATGAAAGCTGAAGGCAAGACATCAAAGGCACCACTGTCCGAATCCTTCGGCCAATGGAAGAATCTGAAAATCGTGATTCTGGCGTTGATTGGTTTGACCGCTGGTCAAGCCGTGGTCTGGTACACGGGTCAGTTCTATGCGCTGTTTTTCTTGACGTCTATCGCCAAGGTCGATGTGACAACCGCCAACTTGATGATTGCTGGCTCGCTGATCATTGGCACGCCGTTTTTCCTGTTTTTTGGCTCGTTGTCAGACAAGATTGGCCGCAAGCCCATCATCTTGGGTGGCTGCCTGATTGCTGCATTGACCTACTTCACTGTGTTCCCAATGTTGCTGAACTACGCCAACCCGGCGCTGGTGGCTGCACAAAAAGCAATGCCTGTAACGGTCACAGCTGACCCGGCAACCTGCTCCTTCCAGGGCAGCCCGATTGCACGTCCGATCGACTTCACCAGCTCATGCGACATCGCCAAGCGTACGCTGACAGAAAACTATGTTCCGTACAAAAACGTAGCAGGCCCTGCCGGCTCTATCGCTACCATCAAGCTGGGTGACAAAGAGATTCCATCTTTGAACGCCACGCTTAACGACAAGCGCAACGCTTTCTCGCCAGACAGCGCCAAAGCGATTGCCGAGTTCAAAAAGTCTGTGGTTGAAACCGCCAAAGCCGGTGGCCTTACCGCCAAAGCTGACGACAAGACGATGGACAAACCCATGGTGTTAGCCGTCTTGGTGTTCTTGGTACTGTTGGTCACGATGGTTTACGGCCCAATTGCAGCCATGCTGGTTGAGATGTTCCCAACGCGTATTCGCTACACATCGATGAGCTTGCCGTACCACATCGGTAACGGTTGGTTCGGCGGTTTGCTGCCCACCACAGCGTTTGCCATGGTGGCTGCAACGGGCGATATTTTCTACGGCTTGTGGTACCCGGTCATCGTGGCGTCAGCAACCTTTGTGATCGGCATGTTGTTTATCAAAGAAACCAAAGACGTTGATATTTTCGCTAACGACTAAAGTTTGAATTTTTGTTGTTCAGGGCCCTCGCTTCTTAGTCGAGGGCCTTTTTATTTAGGAGACCATGATGTGGAAATTAGTTATAGGTTTTGTCGTATTTGCAGCCTTGGCTTTGTACCTTTTGATGAAGGGCGGCGACATTGACCTCGGAGGTGAAAAGCATGGCTTGGTAAACCCCCAGGTGATGTTTGTGACAGTTTGACAAAACCTGGTGGACAATGCGGCATGTCGCTTGTTTTAGTTGTAAACACCGTTTTTTCGGTTTGCGTATGGATGCATTAACCGGAGATGTCGATGATTTACGTCAAAACTGAATTGGGAAAAAATGCGCTGCACGACAGATCTTTGGGTTTGACGCCAAAGCAGCGCTCGACTTTCATCATGTTTGACGGCAAGCGCACAGTCGCAGAGGTTCTCAAGCTAACCTTTGCTTTAGGCGTTACTGCTGATGATTTAGGCCACCTTGTTGCCCTGGGACTGTTGGCACCGAGAGAGGGCGTTGCTGACACAAGTTTGCGCGCCGCTGTGTTTCAAACCACCGCTGTATTGCCTGACGAAAACATGGCTTCCGAGCCAGGCAAGCTGCCTGCTGCTTCTTTGGGCAACGATCAAGCGCATTACGCAAAAGCGTACCCGGTTGCGGTTCGCTTGACGAGCAACCTGGGCCTGCGCGGCTTCAGGCTTAATTTGTCGGTGGAGTCAGCGCGTGACCTTGAGGCGTTAAAAGACCTGGCACCAAAAATCAAAGAAGCCGTGGGCGTTGAAAAGTTTAAAGAACTCGAAAACGCGCTGTATCTTTAGGCCGGACAAGCGGTGGTTTTGATAACCACATGACATCGTTTGCGGCGGCGCGCTCCTAAAATGTTTGACCTCTTCAGGAAAGTAGTCACTCATGTCTCAGGGAACCATCCGCATTCGTGGTGCGCGCCAGCACAACCTCAAAAACATTGACCTGGACATCCGCACCAACGAAATGACGGTGGTGACCGGCCCCAGCGGCTCGGGTAAGTCCTCGTTGGTGTTCGACACGCTGTTTGCCGAAGGCCAGCGCCGCTATGTAGAAACCTTTTCGGCTTATGCCCGGCAGTTTTTGGACCGCATGGACAAACCTGCGGTCGACAAAGTCGAAGGCGTGCCCCCGGCTATTGCGATTGACCAGACCAATCCGGTGCGCAGTTCGCGCTCGACCGTCGGCACCATGACGGAGCTAAACGACCATTTAAAACTGCTCTACGCACGTTCAGCACAACTGTTTGACAAGCAGACTGCGCAGGCCGTGCGCCATGACACGCCAGAATCGATTTATGCCGAACTGATGGCGCGCACCGCAGACTCTGATTCAAGAGTGGTGATGACGTTCCCTGTTGAACTACCAGGTAACACCAGTGCTGAACAGCTGGAGCAATGGTTATCCGCCAGCGGATTCACCCGGGTGCATGCCGAGCGTGAAGTCGCTACACCAGCTGGCCCGCACAAGTTGCTGGATGTGGTGGCTGACAGATTTCGCATTCAGACGATTGAAAAAGCGCGCGCTGTCGAAGCAATTGAAGTAGCCATCAAGCGCGGTGCTGGAAGGCTTAATGTTTATGTACAGGTCTCGGCCTCTGAATTGGGGTCAGATCCCAATTTCGCGAATGGCTCTGGTTTGCCTTGCGATGCCAATACGAATTTGGGCTCTGACCCCAATTCAAAGCGCGCGCTGCCCGATGAAGAGATGTGGCGCTTCTCCACCGGCCTGCATTGCCCCGATAGCGACACCCGCTACACAGACCCTACACCATCACTCTTTTCGTTCAACTCCGCGATGGGTGCATGTGAAAAATGCAAAGGCTTTGGCCGCGTGATTGGCGTTGACTACGGCCTGGTCATTCCGAATGACAAGCTCACGTTGCGTGCCGGTGCCATCAAGGTGATGCAAACCCCGGCGTGGAAGGAAGCGCAAGACGATTTGATGCGCCATGCGGAGGCTGCAGGTGTGCCGCGCGACACGCCTTGGTACAAGCTCACGCCAGAGCATCAGCGCTGGGTGATCAACGGCTCGCCCAACTGGAACGGCAAGTGGAGCCAGCACTGGTTTGGGATCAAGAGATTTTTTGAATACCTTGAGAGCAAGTCGTACAAGATGCACATCCGCGTGCTGCTGTCCAAGTACCGCAGCTACACGCCGTGCGAGACTTGCGGTAGCGCGCGGTTAAAGCTGGAGTCGTTGTTATGGCGACTCGGCACCAAAGGAGCAGCTGATGCGGTGCTGCCGCCCGCAGAGCGCTTCATGCCAGTTGGCGTGACGTGGACGCGTGCGCAGCTTGAAGCCATGCCGGGCCTCTGCCTGCATGATTTGATGCGGCTGCCGATTGATAAGTTACGGGCGTTCTTTGACCGCATTACTCCCTCCCCTTCCGGGGGGGGGCAGGGGTGGGGGCAAGATGAAGAGCAGTTGCTTACAGAGAGCCCCCATCCCAACCCCACGAGTAGCCGCGAGACGCGGCAACCCTTCGACCCGTCCAAGTCCACGCAGGTGGACTTGGAGCCGCGGGCCTCAGCCCCGGAAGGGGAAGGAGCAAGAAGTGGAGAACAGAAAGCCCTCAAATCCCTGTTCGAAGAAATCCAGACCCGCCTCAAATACCTGTGCGACGTCGGCATCGGCTACCTCACACTTGACCGCCAAAGCCGCACCCTGTCGGGCGGCGAAGTTCAACGCATCAACCTCACGACAGCTCTCGGCACATCGCTAGTCAACACGCTGTTTGTGCTCGACGAGCCATCGATCGGCCTGCACCCGCGCGATATGAACCGCATCACCCAGGCCATGCACCGCCTGCGTGACGCAGGTAACACGCTGGTGGTGGTGGAGCATGACCCAGCCGTCATGCTGGCCGCTGACCGCATGATTGACATGGGCCCTGGCCCTGGCACTGCCGGCGGGCAGATTGTGTTTGATGGCACGCCTGAAGACTTGAAGCATGCCGACACGCTGACCGGCGCTTATCTGGGTGCACGCAAGCAAGTCGGCATGGGTTTCAAGCGCCCCGTAACGGACAGCACGCCGCGCTTGATTCTGGAAGGCGCACGCGACCACAATTTAAAAAATCTGACAGTCGACTTTCCCTTGCAACGGCTGGTCGTCGTCACAGGCGTCAGCGGCTCAGGCAAGTCGACGCTGATGCAAGACATTTTGGCCCCCGCATTGCTGCGCCAGTTCGGCAAAGCCACTGAAACCCCGGGCGCGCATGACCGCCTGATGGGCGCTGACCACCTGACGGATGTGGTGTTTGTCGACCAATCCCCCATCGGTAAAACCGCACGCTCCAACCCCGCCAGCTACGTGGGCGCATGGGACGCCGTGCGCGAGCTGTTTGCGCAGGCACCGTTGGCACGGCAGCGCAGCTACACATCCACCAAGTTCAGTTTTAACAGTGGTGACGGCCGCTGCCCGACCTGCGGCGGCTCGGGTTTTGAGCATGTCGAAATGCAGTTTTTAAGTGACGTGTATTTGCGCTGCCCGGACTGCGACGGCAAACGCTACCGGCCTGAGATTTTGGAAGTCACGATTGAGCGAACGGCAATCGGCGCATCAGACGAAATGGGGTCAGATCACGCTTCAAAAACCATGGGGTCAGATCCCAATTTCGCGAAACGCAGGTCGCAAGGAACGCAAGGTAAATCGAATTTGGGCTCTGACCCCATCTCTTTGTCACGTGCCCGCACCCTGAACGTAGCCGACGTGCTCGACCTCACCGTCAGCGAAGCCATCCAACTCTTCGCCCAAGACCGGGAAGTCGTCCGCGCATTGCAACCCATCGTCGATGTGGGGTTGGAATACATCAAGCTCGGCCAGCCCGTGCCCACGTTGTCGGGTGGCGAGGCGCAGCGCTTGAAGCTGGCGGGCTTTTTGGCCGACGCCAGTAAAACACGAACCGCCAGCAAGCAGTCATTGGCCCTGCGCAACCCAAACAAGGGCACGCTGTTTTTATTTGACGAGCCAACGACTGGCTTGCACTTTGACGACATTGCCAAGCTGATGCGCGCACTGCGTAAGCTGCTCGAAGCGGGCCACTCGCTCATCATCATTGAGCACAACCTGGACGTGATTCGCTCAGCCGACTGGATCATTGACCTTGGCCCAGAAGGCGGTGAAGCAGGCGGATTGCTGGTCACTGAAGGCACGCCCGAGCAGGTGCGGGAGCACCGCACCTCACACACCGCAGCCGCCTTGCGTGACTATGAAGCAGTGATGAACAAAGTGCAGGGCGTTGAAGAACCCAAACCAAAGGTATGGAAAACGCGACCAACGTTTTCAAACGATATTCAAATCGTCAACGCCAAAGAAAACAATTTAAAAAGCCTGTCGGTGAATATTCCACGCGGTAAGTTCAATGTGGTCACTGGTGTGTCGGGTTCAGGCAAGTCAACGCTGGCGTTTGACATCTTGTTCAACGAAGGCCAGCGCCGTTATCTTGAATCCCTCAATGCTTATGCACGCAGCATCGTGCAGCCCGCAGGCCGACCCGAAGTCGATGCGGTGTACGGCATACCGCCTACAGTAGCGATTGAGCAGCGCCTGTCGCGCGGTGGCCGCAAGTCAACTGTTGGCACCACGACTGAGGTATGGCACTTTCTGCGGCTGCTCTACGTCAAGTTGGGCATTCAGCATTGCGTGCGTGACGATGCAGCCGTGATGCCGCAAAGCCCTGAGAGCATTGCCGCGCAGTTGCTGAAAAACTTTCGCGGTCAACACATTGGTTTGCTGGCCCCGCTGGTGATAGCGCGCAAAGGCGTCTACACCGAGCTGGCCGATTGGGCTCGGCCGCGTGGCTACACGCACTTGCGCGTCGACGGTGAGTTTTTGCCGACCACAGGTTTTCCGCGCATTGACCGTTTTAAAGAGCACACTGTGGAGCTGCCGATTGCCAGTTTGCACATTGACCCTAAAAACGAAGCCGCATTGCGCTTGGCGCTGACAGTCGCATTGCAGCACGGCAAAGGCCAGGTGCATGTACTGGCCCCGCTCGATGGCTTGCAGGGCGCGATGTTGACGGGCGCATCAACCAAGGGCATTGGTAAGCTGGAGGCGTTTTCAACCAAACGCGCCTGCCCGGTATGCAGCACCTCCTACCCCGAGCTGGATCCGCGCTTGTTCAGCTACAACAGCAAGCACGGCTGGTGCCCGGACTGCGTGGGCACCGGCGTCAAGCTCACCAAGGAGCAGCGCAGCGTGTTTGACGACTCGGTACAAGACGCGGACAACAAAGGCCGCGAGCAAAGCTTTGCGGAGCCTGAGGTTGAAGACGTGGCGGACACAGCTTGTCCCGGATGTGCAGGCACTCGCTTGAACAAACAGGCCTGCGCGGTGAAGTTTGCTGGCGTGGGTATTTCTGATATCGCCCGCCTGTCAGTCACTGACGTTCGCGCCTGGGTTGAAAAGCTCGCGTTGATTGGCCGTGAGGTTGGCATTGCGCGGGACTTGATTCCTGAGATCAAATCACGTCTGGAGTTTTTGGAAGATGTAGGCCTGGGCTACTTAACACTAGACCGTGGCGCACCCACCCTGTCGGGCGGTGAAGCCCAGCGCATTCGCCTGGCCGCGCAGCTTGGCAGCAACCTGCAAGGCGTTTGCTATGTGCTTGACGAGCCCACCATTGGCCTGCACCCGCGCGA